>CBDVDL010000001.1:0-28063 GCA_965372735.1 uncultured Alphaproteobacteria bacterium
CATCACCCCCGAAAGCCCCGAAGAAACCCAGAGTGGTGGATTAAAAGAATGAAAATGCAACCTTTAAAGCGGTGCCATAGCGAGTAACCCCGCTTGTCCGCAGCCGGGCGGGACTCCTTCCTTTGGTCAGGTTCGTGGTGGGACACCTAGGAAACCGCATGGCACCCGCTCCTATAAAACGGCCTCCAGTTTTGGAGGCTGTTCTTTGTTTGGCGAAAAAGCAAAGCCCTGTGGAAATCCACAGGGCTCTCGCAAATCTGACGTTTTATCAAAGTCAGTAGGTAATTCTCATCGCTCAATCCCTTTTACAGGTGAGCCTGAGGAGACAGGACTACCAGCGATCTTGCTTGTTGTAGGACCTGTCACGCCGTTCGGTCTTGGGTCGTGCCTCATTGACTGAGAGCGTTTTCCCATCAAGGTCTGCGTTGCCTACCGCATTGATTGCGGCTTGCGCCTCTTCCTTGTTCGGCATTTCGACGAAGCCAAAACCCCGCGAGCGTCCGGTGTCCCGGAATTTGATGATGTTTACAGACGCGATTTCGCCATGCGGCTCAAACAGCGTGCGGAGGGAATCCTCTGTTGAAGAGAAATCTAGATTACCCACGTAGATGTTCATTCTTTTTCCTTTTCGTTCTTTTCCCGGCCCTGTGCCGGACTTTTTGCGCTGACCACATCTATTGGTGGCATGCGCTATCGTTGTTCTCCGCTGGTGTTAAGTTATTAATTCCAATGGAGATATGTACACTTAAGAATCTCTGGCGTGAATCCCGGATATAAAAAAGGGTGGCTATTGGGCCACCTTTATTCTTCTCGCCTATTGTAAAGCTTAAAAATTGCGGTCTGTAACCGCAGGGTATTCCGTCGCTGAATTCACAATGCCCCCGATGGGCAACTGCACAATATACGAAAATAATTCCCGAATGTCAAGAGCTTTTCTCAATATTTCCAATCTAATCAATTCAGCACCGGCGCAGTAACGGGTCCATTACCCGCCGTTGTGCCTCTCGAAGAGCCGCAATGGAAGGCGCAATTCCCCGCCATTCGAAGATATTTCGACTATCCCGCTCAGTGGCAGGGCGGAGGGTGATATGATTTCTTTTAATGATTTTATTTCCCACTAGCCCCCACCGTCCTCGGTGGGGGGATGTGGAATGTTATAGTATTATGCTTAGTGATGAATACAGTTCAACTGTGCAAACCTTTTCGGAAACAGAACTGGACAGGATGCTCACGGATTCCATTGTACCGCACGCAGGAGCGCGTGGTCTAGTGAGGAAAAAACGAGGCGAATTCAAATGAGTGAGAGTTGTCCAGTACAAGCTTTGGGTCCATATGTTTTAGAAGCTCGTATTTCTTCACCAAAGGCTTGAATTTATCTCTGCCGAGACCACTTAGACAATTATAAAATAATAAAAGCAATTCATAAGTTGAAAGTTGAGCGCGAACAAGGTTTACATAGAACTTCTTGTTATCAATGTCACTTCGGTCGACAAACTTTACAATATTGTACAGAGTTCTGAAATAATGTCCGAGTACAGAATGATACACATTGTAAAATGCAAAGTATAATTCGTTCATAGGTATCGAGTCCTTTTGAGTTAAATCCTGAACCTTCATTTGATATTCTTCTTTAAATTCGTCGTACATTAACCTAAAGCAAATTCTTCCCGAGATACCACTTTCACCTATGTCAATGGATGTAGCATTCTCGTTGTGGAATCTCAGCATTTGAAAAAAAGTCGCTTCAAATTGCTGAAGTTTGAATGTTTCATTCTGCATTCGTAGCTGTTCTTTCTGCCCTCTAAGTTCTTCTCTGGTTTGCTCGAGCTCTCTCTGCTGAACATCAAGGTCTTTTCTTTGAAGAAGAATGGCGATTATAATACCCGCAAAGGCAAGTCCTGAAAAGAGTGCATTTAACGCTTCAGACACATGGCCAGAATGTTCGCCCTTCACCCACTGCAACAGACAGAAATCACCAGTCTGGAGATAAATACTCGCAGTCCATAGAACAATCACGGCAATGAATATCAATGGAATAAGCCATTTGCCCTTCATTGTTTCCTCCCTAATGATGACAGGTTGTTTTGCCAGATAGCTGAAAGAACACATCCAAACTCCCTTAACCGCGCGTCCATTATCTTATCAAGCTCGCGTTGGATGGTGGGGTCGAGGGGTTGGGATTCGTGTTTCTTTAATGTTTTTTCGACGAAATCGTGGGCGCGTTCGAGGGCGGTTTTAGCGCCGTGACGTTCGGAAGCTTCGTCAGTCATACGGTCAACGATTTTGCTGGGGTAATAGCCTTCCTTTTTGTACCACTTCAGCGTATGCGGATGGTCAAGAAGATTGCCTTTCTGAATAAGCACTTCCATCAGTTCGGGAATGCTCGCTCCTTCACGAGGTTCGATACCGCGAGTCAATCGCAGCGCGGAGCCGCAGATATCGTGATCAATCGCGAGCTTTTCGAGCGACTGCGCGTTTTCGAAATTCATCATCCCCGCGCCGGAAATCATGTTCACTCCCGCGAGCGCCGCCATCACTGCTCCCATGCCGCTCTCGAAACCCGCCTGCGCGTCCACGACCTTCGCATCGGAAAGGCTCATGTACGCATGTGTCGGCACGTTGAAATGTTTGCCGACTTGCGCGTACGCCGCGTCAATCATCATCGTCTCAATCGCGCCCATCGGCGTCGTGGCGGTGCGCATATCGAAAAACGCCGGCGAACCGCCATAGATAATCGGCGCGCCGGGCGCGGCGAGCTGATGAATCACGATGCCGCTTAAATCCTCGGCGCAATGCTGCACGACCGCTCCATGCAGCGACACCGGCGAGGTCGCGCCTGTCAACGGCATCGAAACCAACTCCGCCGGAATGCCCGCACGAGCGCAGTCGATTAAATCCTGACACGTCAAATCGCTCCACATCAGCGGCGGTGACGGGCAACAATCGAATTGCGCCAGTGGTTTTTCACGCAGCGCTTTCTCGCTCCCACGCACGACAACCAGCATCCGGCGCATCACATCGAACGAACCGCGTATGAACGTACCGGTCACCACAGGTTTCGTGCCATTCGTCAGCGCGATATACAAGCGGATGCTGTCCGAAACTTCCGGAGGCACATCGCCCGGCACGACGCCCGTGGATTGCGCGGCGAAATTCGGCAGCGCATCAATCAGGCGCGCGAAACGAACGGCGTCTTCAATGCGCGCACTTCGAAGTTTGCCGCTGTCGTAATCGTAAAATTTCAACGCCGCCGAACCGGGGTCGAAATGGCAACGATCCTCTCCTAAATCCGCTTGTAATTTTCCTTCGCGGTCATAGAGCTGAATCGAAGAAGGAACGGTTTTCAAACATCTTTCGATGAGGGCTGAATTTATTTTAACTCTGCCCGCTTCCAGCTTCGCTCCGGCATCAAGGAGAAGCTGCTTTGCTTCAGCATTCTCGACCTTCACGCCCGAGCGTTCCAAAATTGTATAAGCGTCTTCGATAATCGCCTGTACCAATTCCGGCGAAAGAAGTTTTATTTTAGGTCGAATAACGGACATGCGATTACCTCCGAAAAGAGCAGTCTTGTTTTTCACAAAGATTACACCTTGAAGCTTGCGGTTCCCCCGGAGGAGATGCCGTCAGCTTCACGGCGAACGAAATAGATTTTAAGGGATTCATCAGAAAAGTCGGACTCAATTTAACACCGACCCTTTCGGCGAACAGATGAGAAAAAATGATTTTCTGACCTGATTTCAATGCCCAGTTTCCGTAGCCCGGACTGAAACGCGGCCATGCAGCGAGTCCCTCTTCCGCCGCTTTCTCGCAGATACGCGCATCGACGGCATTCGCGAGACTTTCTACGGTTTCCGAACCGACCGCATCGAGCGCGGTCGCGAGCGCGAACTGTCCTTTGTCTGAAAGCTCGCGCACCTTCTCTTCTAAGCTCGAGCCGATGGTGCAAATACTGAGAACGATTGGACCGAGGTCGTTTTTTAACGCTGCCTCTTCAAAATCACTATCGAAAATTCCATAGACGGCACGCGGCTTTGAAAGATTGTGCCCCATAAGCAGCGCTTCGTCCACCATGTCACGCAATCTTTCCGGAGCGTCTTCTTCCCGCCCTCCAAGCAGGCGGTAGATTTCTCCGATGCGAGGCACCACCGAAAGATCATCCATATAAAAAATTGATGCTGCTGTCATTTCCATCGCTTCCGAATTAATGCAATCGTCTCTGGATTCGTTCCACAGCAACCGCCAATGATTTCCACACCGAGTTCTCGGATTTTTATGATGTTCGCTACATATATCTCGTTATCTTCAGGGTAAACTGTGCCCTGTGGTGTGACCTGAGGCATACCGGCATTCGCCTGAATGATGACAGGAATAGAAACAGCTTCGCGGGCTTCTTTTGCGACGTCTATCATGTCCGCGCTGCCCAGCGAACAGTTCGCACCAACCGCTGCCGCACCAGCATTCGCCATCGCCTTTATCGCATTCTCGACCTTGTCACCGAAAAGCGAGAAATATCCTTTCTTGCGTTTCTCGAATGTCATGCTGAGCATAAATGGCTTTTCGGATACGGAGCGAAACGCGCTGGCTACTAATAGAATTTCCTGAAGGTCGAAGAAGGTTTCCGCGATGAAGAAATCAACACCTTCCTCGTCCAAGATGCGCGCCTGAGATGCGAAAGCGTGTTCGATGTCATCAGGTTTGCCCGGCCCCACCGGTTCGAGCAGAAGCCCTGAAGGGCCGATTTCCCCTGCGACAAGCGCTCGCTTCGAAGCAGCTTCTTTCGCGAGTCGAACACCTTTTCTCGTCAACTCTTCCCAAGATTGTTTGATTTTATGCTCGCCAAAGCGCACCGGATTCGAGTTAAAGGTGTTCGTAGTGATGACATCCGAACCGGCTTCGACATAAGCGGCATGCAATTCCCTGACGGCATCAGGATTCTCCGTATTCCAAATATCGGGAGGCTGCCCCGGCGCAAGTCCTTTGCGCTGCAACTCAGAACCGATAGCGCCATCGAAAAGAAGGCCTCGGGATTTGATGCGCTCAATCAAATTCATTGACGTGTTTCCACAAGTTCGCGCGCCATACGGACCGCTTCGATAGCATTCTCGCCGTAGCCGTCCGCGCCGATGTCTTCCGCCCATTTGCGACTGACCGGCGCGCCGCCAACCATCACTTTCACACGGGCCCGAAGTCCTCTCTGCGCGAGCATTTCGATGACGGTTTTTTGACCCATCATCGTCGTCGTCAGCAGAGCCGAAAGGCAAATCAGGTTCGCGTTAAAATCTGCGGCTTCGCTGCAGAATTTTTCCAGCGGAACATCCGCGCCTAAATCGCGCACTTCAAAACCGGACGCTTCCAACATCGCGGCGACGAGAGATTTGCCGATGTCATGGATGTCTCCCTGAATCGTCCCGATAACCACGCGCCCGAATGAAGAACTCCCGGATTGCCCCGCCGCCATTTCCGGTGTCAAAATCGCCATGATCGCTTTCATGGTTTCGGCGGACAGCATCAGCTCCGGCAGAAAAATATCGCCTTCCTCCCAGAGGTCTCCCAGACGCCGCATCGCGGGAATGCACGCTTGGTTGACAAGGTCGATGGCGGAAATACCATCAGAAAGTCCCTGCCGGACGCATTCCAAAGCGCGCTCCTTTTCGGCAGCCTGAACGGCTTCATTTAATTGTGTAAAAATGTCGTTTTTCACAGGTTTCTCCGTATGAAATTTTCGCTCTAAGTCTGTTTAAAATAAGAAAAAGGGCGAAGAGAGTCAAGGGATTCAACCGCGTCCGCCTGCGGAATTACAGCCTGTCCGACAGAGTGGACTTGACTTTGACAATTCAGATGTTATAATTAAAGATTAGCAAAAATGCAAGTTTGTTAAATCTATCTTCATAAAAGACATCTTGTTAAACAGATTCGCGGGGCAGCAAGTTCAGGCTGAACGGACAGCGCACTTGGAAATTATAGCTAAAGAAACCGCCTGTTTCTAACTCGCAGAGTTCAATATATTCAAGTGGGGCAACTTATGGCGAAGCCAAAAGACGGGTGCGTCCAGTCAGCGGCGGGGCCCATCAACGCGCCCATTCCAGATTCAGCCGAAACAGCCGAAGTGTCCAGTATGACGGGAGGAAACATAATGACTGCTCAAGTTGGTAAACCTGCGCCTGATTTTGAAGCGAGCGCGTATTTCGAAGGCGGCTTTAAAAATGTAAAGTTGTCGGATTATCATGGTCAATGGGTGGTGCTTTGCTTCTACCCGGGCGACTTCACATTCGTTTGACCGACAGAGTTGGCGGCAGTTGCTGCCAAGCACGATGAATTGAAAGCACTGGGTGTTCAAGTACTGGCTGCAAGCACTGACAGCCGCTTTACCCATAAAATCTGGCAAGAGGAAGAGCTGTCGAAGATGGTTCCCGGCGGCGTTCCTTTCCCCATGTTGTCGGACGCCGGAGGTAAAATCGGCACGGTTTACGGCATTTATGACAGCGAGGCGGGTGTGGATATTCGCGGCCGATTTATCATTGATCCCGAAGGTGTTATTCGGGCAATGGAAGTACTCACTCCCGAAGTAGGCCGCAATGTGAGCGAACTGATTCGTCAGGTGAAAGCTTTCCAGCATGTCGTCGCTACAGGCGAAGTGACACCATCCGGATGGTTGCCCGGTAAACCCACGCTGACACCCGGACCCGAGTTAGCCGGCAAAGTATGGAAAGAATGGAAAACGGGGATGGCATTTAATTAGTGTCTTACAAATAGAGGTTTTGATGTTTAAGGAAAACTTTCCCCAGACCTACACGCTGAAAAACGACAAGAAGGTCACTATCCGGTTGCTGGAATCTGGGGATGAAAAAGAAATGAACCGCTTCTTCGAGTCGCTGCCGGACGCGGAAGTGAACTATTTCCGAAGCGACGTTCGAAATCCCGAAATGATTCACGGGTGGATTAAGGACATCGATAACAAATGGCGCGTTCGATTAGTGGTTTTTCACGAGAAAAAGATGATTGCCGAGTGGGCGGTTCTTCACCGCGACCATGGTTGGACTCGCCATGTCTGTGAAATTCGCGGGATGATTCACCCGGATTGGCGCGGCCTTGGACTGGGCAATATGCTGTTCTACGATCTTCTCACCATCGCTCACGAACTCGAAAAAGAGAAAGTTATCGTGGAAGTTCTCGCGCAGCAGAAGCTGGTCATCCAACGCTTCGAGAAAATCGGTTTCCAACGGGAAGCGCTCTTCAAAAATCATGTGAAAGATGCTCGCGGACGAGTATCGGATCTGCTCGTCCTGTCCATGCAACTGGAACCGGCGTGGAAAAAGATGGAAGAGCTCGTTCACGACATGGGCGACCGCGGAGGTTAGTCGTTCCATTGCAACGGATATTTTTTGGGCATCTTTCAAAAACCACTTGGAAGATGCCCTTTTCGTACGCAAACTAAATTGGAGAGATGATGAACGTGCAGATGGAAGTGAGTTTATATCCTTTGGAGACGAAGGAGCTTTTACCGCACATAAAGGCTTTCAACGACGCGCTTCGCAAGGAAGGATTCGATGTGGAGGTCGGGCCTCTAAGCAGTTATGTCACCGGCGAAAGCGAAGCGCTTTTCCCAGCCCTCGGTCGCGCATTCGAACACATCGCACAGCAACACCGTTGCGTCCTTATAACCAAAATCGCCCGCCTGAATCCGTGTGAAAATGACTCGCCGCGGTGAATCCCCAGATTCGCCCGGAAAGTGGGTCGCCTGAGCCGACCGGAATGCAGACGGAGTACGAACGCCATAAGGCAGAAAAAAGGCAAGGGGCTTTAGCCCCTTGCCTAATTTTGCGTAGTTGAGATAAACAAGAAAATTATTCCCTGATAATCGCTTCTAACAGCCTCACCTGCCACTCCGGCCATTCGTGCACGGAAACGTAGTCTGCGCTGCGGGGGATATACACCCATTCCGGTTTTGAATTTTTCGAAAAAACACGTAGTAGTTCTTTTGCGAAGATTTCAGCTTCAGCGGTTCTGCCCATCTCTTTCAACGCTCTCAGTTTTAAAATCTTCGCCAAGTCGTTGTACGGCGCGATTTCGAAGGCTTTTTCAAATTTATCCAGTGCTTTCGGCCATTTTCCTTCCGTCAGTTCCAACCAGCCTACAAACGTCAGCACATCATCGCCGTCAGGATCGAGAAGTTGCACTTCGTTAATTTCATGGCTTGCGGTTGCAGTATCTCCAGTTTGCAGAAGAAAGCGGGCATAATCCAAACGCAGTTCGACTATACCGGTGCGTCGTTTGAGCGCCGCTTCGAAATACGTCTTCGCGCCTTTGTTTTCGTCTGCATCTCCCAAAGCCAACGCCATTCCCCATAGCGCATCGGCTCTATCGCTTTGATACTCCAACACCTTCGCAAAATTTTGTTTCGCTTTTTTGTAATCTCCCGCGCGCAAATAAGCTCTGCCGAGAGCCTGATTCAGCTTAGAGGGTTCCTGAGACGCGAGCTTCGGAAACCCCTTTTCAAGCTCGTTGCAAGCCATCTCTTTATCCCCCGTTCGATGATAAGTCGCTTCCGCGTATTGAATGTACGCCTTCGCTCACGTCGGATGAAGTGTCTTCAGTGTCTCGGCATATTGAACAGCGATGTCATGGTGCCCAAGAATTGAATTGACGTGTGACAGAAGTTCTAAGACCGACAAATCCGTTGCACCATGCTTATAGGCTTTCTGCGCCATCGTTAGCGCATCTTCCGCCCGACCTTTTTCAAGGTAGCTCCCGCCCGCATTCACCAACCCAATCACATAGTAGAGTTCGTCGTTCTCAATCGACAGAAAATGCTCGATTAAATCAACAAGCGCCGTGTCCAATTCGAAAAGACGCTCCCGGACAATTTCGCGAGTGTCGTAAGCGTTGCGCTGCGGAGATTCGTGCGCATTGGCAGCTTCAGCAAAGTACTCCCACACACTGGCGCCTTGATAGCGACTCATAAATGTCTTCGTTCCGGCGTTCTCGCACTCTTTCGCTTTTCGATACACCTCTTCAATCCGGTTTTTTTCGTCGGGCGTCAGGATGTAATGAACCTGATGGGTCAGCTCGTGCAGGACGGTGTTGTAGCGACCATAGATGGTGCGTTCGACATCCTCGATACCGGTCACGGTATTAAAACCGCCGCAGCCGCGCACATCATCCCACAAGCGCGAGTCGTACGAAATTCGCAAATCCTTCAGCGTTTCCAACTCGGGGCACTCGGAGAGTCGTTCGTAGAGAGGTTTGATGTAGTAAGTGCAGCCGCTTTCAACCAGCACCGGCACGAAAGCTTTCCACGGAGCAACAGACAACGCGACCTGTTTTTGATGACGCGGCGAAAGAGCTTTCCAGTTCATTACGAATTCGTCAATGCGGGGAACATCCGGCATCAAGCGAGCATCAAACGTTTGCCAATCGGAATGCCTGTAGATACTCTCTCGCATCCGTTTGCCTTCCATCGCCTTTGCGTAACCATTGTGCGCGCGGCCGTACGCTGGACAGATTTTTAGAGCCGCTTTGAAGTATTGCCTCGCCTTTTCAAATTCCTCCTGCGCCCAGGCGATTGCTCCTAATATCGTCAGCGGTTCCACCCAATCAGGAGGCGCGTCTGCTATCTGCTGAAGCTTAGCTTTCGCCGCTGTGACATCTCCGGCACTTAGAAGATTTTTTGCTTCGTCAAGTTTCTTTTGTCCTTCACTGTCAGAGAAAATGTTAGGATATTCTTCTACGAGCTGCGTATAGTTAAAACGCGCAAAACCGTTGCCGAGGTAGTAATGTGCCATTTCATGATACGGATTGACTTCGAGCGCCTTTTCCAAAACACGCGTCGCTTCCTGAACGCGTCCGAGTCGCAGGAGCGGCTGAACCATTGCGGAAAGCAAATTATCGCTGAACGTTCGCTCGTCTAAAATCGCAACAAGCGTATCCAGCGCAATTTGATTTTCATTCTGCTTGTACTTGACTTGAGACACCCCAATAACCGCCAGCGCTTTCCAAGACTCGCTCTGCGCTTCATGAAGAGCGCGCGTGTAGTACTCGTTGGAGCGATCAAAATCGAGCAGACGGTAGTACAAATTCGCGCGCGCCAATAGAGCCGGAATATTGTCTGAATCCTCAGCCAAAAGCTTTTCACTCAAACTATCGATTCCGGGTAAATCTTCCTTCGCCTGCAAAAGCTGAAACTCGAGCCAGCGCAAATTCTCTGATTTTGAATGCCGCCCAAGACCCTGCCAGATAATCTTTTCAGCAGCTTTAAAATTATACTTCTTCAAATAGATTTCCGCGTCTATGACATCGGCTTTGTCGGGATTTCCATCGCGCAATGCCTGCCCTAATAAAGCAACCTCATCGAAATATCCCAGTCGCAGAGCGATACTGGCACGCTCCACAAGAGACTTAGACGCATCGTCCCACACGCCTTCAAGAGCTTCGTGAGTCGTCTGGATTTTTTGCTCCAGCGTCGGAGATGCGGCAACAATACCGGATACAATAAAAGTAAGAGATATAAGGATTGTCAAACATTGCTGTTTCATGGAATACCTCACCGGGGAAATTTTTTATCATAGCATCATCAGGTGCGCGTACTCTTTTTCAAATCCTCCCAGCACATCACCTGAAAAGGAGATTCGCGGCGTAACTCTTCCGCTTCTTCTTTCGCGAATACGAAAACGACGGCGTCATCCGGCTCAAACAGATTCAAATCAATATCGCCGAGATGCCGCCATTCTTTTTCTTCGCGCCAGTTGTTTTCGCCGTGGCCGCAACTTTGGAAAAAGGGTGCGTCCTGCTCCTGCAGGAAACGGAATTGATAATCTTCGCCATAGATAACGCATCTTGCGCCGAGCGATTCGAGTTTGCTTCGATTGAGTGCGATGCCATACGGTTCGAAGGTCCATCGAAAAAGACCGGGCCGCCATTTCACGAGCTTCGCTAATTCCCACGGCAGACATTCTGTCAGCGACACCACACATTTATCTCCGCGAATGAGCTTGTTCGATGCCATCAAACGCCGCTGTTTCAGGATTCGTTTCAGCGTGCGAAAACCGCTTCGAGGATAGCCACTTTCTTCTCTATCAAAAGCGGCATAGAAATCAGCCTTTGTTTCGCCCGGCCAAGGAGCAGTCGTTTTTCTCGTCCAATGCGTTAAAGCTTCCCACGGCAGTACATTGCCTCGCGGATTAGCAATTTCCAAGTTCGAGAAGGGTGAACGTCCCGTTTCTTTCTTGTAGGGAATTCTGTTCTCTTCATTCACTTTGCTGGAAACTTCGATAGCGGTTTCGAGGTTTCCGCCGGGACGAATGGAGACAGGATACAGTGCCTCGGCCAGCGCAACGATCCACGCATCGCGTTTTGGAAATTTTGAGAGCGACTTAAAAGAGTTTGGATAATCGTTTGTGAAAACAAAGAGTGTTTTGTCCGCGTCGAGATGGAAATCTCGCGCGATTTCGGAAGCAAATTCAGCGGCATCATTCTGCGACACATCCGGGACGACGATGATGAGTTCGCTGTCGCATGCGGCAGCTTTCCATGTCACCAACTCCCACGTAAACATCCCGACGCTGGAAATAATAACGGCATTGCTTTCCACAAGTTCCTGCACGAGATGAAGCGTCTTTTGTATCCAATCAGCGCCGGCGTCGGGAAATTTCCCATGACGGGAATTCAGCACCGCTGCCGTGCGCTTATCGAGCAGACTAAGATTTCCTATAATCGAAACAGTACCTTCATTTTGAATGGTAAAGGGAGCACAAATCCGGGATAATCCTGCCGATTCCATAGATTAAAGATACAACTCTTCGCTGGTAAAGAGCAAGTCTCTCGCTGGATGCAAATTTCCCATTGCGGCAGGGTCGGGGGACCCTGCTCGGCGCGTCTTCTACTACCCGCCACCTCCGGTCGCGGATTATTTCGCCTTCCGGCCGCGTAATCTTGTGGGTGGGCCCGCAAGATATTAACGCCAATTTTACAAATAAGACAAAAAAAAAGCGACCACGCGGTCGCTTTCTCAAATAACGTAAATCAATATTTTTGTCAAGTCGCGATGGCAACAAATTCCCGCGCACGCGCAATGTGATCCTCTAATTCGAGCATGAACGCTTCGACATCCCAGTTTGCAATCTCAGGCTGGATTTCACTCAGCATTTTCCATGCGGTATTATTAATGGTCACTTCTTCTGCGTCATTCCCGGAAAAACCGATACCGGCATGTTGGCAGAAGGTATCCGACAGATTGACAAGCGCGACAAGCTGCCGACTTTCGCTGTCGGCTACCTCGGGATGATGATGATAGCCGATAGCGTCACAGATATTCTTGGGCAGCGACCAAATTTCAGCCAGCCAGCTACCCAGTTCCGCATGGTTGACTCCCAACACGCTGTCCTCAGCTTCAATCATCGGGATTTTTTGTTCGTGGGAGCGTTTCAAAGCCTCCATGAAATCATCATGGAAATATTGATCCAGAATAATCTTGCCGATATCATGCACCAAACCTGCCGTAAATCCTTCTGAGTTCAAGCGAAGCTTCAGCCGTATGGATATCGCCCGCGCAATTTCTCCACACCCTGCCGAATGCAGCCAGAACGCTTTTCGATCAAACGTCATTTGCCCGGCTTTTTGCGGAAAGGCTCGAAAGATAGCGATGCAAGAAACGATATTCGCGAGTTCCCGCATCCCAAGAATCACCAGCGCTGTGTTCAAAGATTCCACATGCCTTGACATCCCATAAAAGGAAGAGTTTGCCACACGAAGCAGCCTGGCAGTCAAAGACGGATCATCGCGGATAATCCGAACAATATCAGACATCCCGGATACGGGATCGCGAGCCAGTCTCGATACTTCCATCGCAATATGCGGAAGTGTCGGAAGGTCGCCCGCCCGCGCAATAGCTTCCTTCATACGCTCCAGATTTACATTGAGACTTCCTGTGTGCGTTCCGTTTGCTGTAGAAATTTCAGATTTCTCTGAGACGTGAGAATCCATCATTCGATTTATCCTTTTCACCTTTCAAAATATTCACCCGAATAGCTCTCATCCAACCCGTCTATCAGCCTTTCGAAATCAGGCAAAAGCAGGTTGCATCCGGGGACGACCGCCGAAATATACTCAGGGTGTTCCTTGGATGGAGGTATCACAGCGCCGGGAGGCAATTTAATAACCTCATGGAGTTTATCGACGAGCATACCAACCGGACCCTTGCTTGTTTGCATGACAAGAATACGCATATCTTCATCGAGACGCCGGGGAGCGATTCCCAGAAGACAACGCAAATTTATCACAGGCACCCGCGAATCGCGAAGATGCAATTCTCCTTCGATATATTCCGGTAAATCCGGCGTAGGTATAATCGGAGATGCCCAACAAATCGCTTGAATTTCCTCGACATCGGCAGCGAAGTTCATTTCCTCAAGCTGAAAATGAACCACTCGCATCTCCCCACTATGCAAAATCGCTGTCGGAGCTAACAAGTTCATAAAGTCTCCTTAGGATTATCTATACGATATGATATAACCCGCACCAAGCCTCTACCGCATGACAGAAGCCCGAAACCTGAGCATTAAGAGACTCTTGCTTTCTTTTCCAAACCCGCCAGAAGCCGCAGAGCAATCCGATTCGGCTGTGATTTCCCGTTTTCCCAACGATTTACCGTTGAGAAGGTCACCCCGATCATATGGGCAAAATCTTCCTGAGTCAGGCGCAGCCGTTGCCTCAAATCACGGATGCGAGACGGTTCCATGTCTAAACGTTCCAAGGCCTTATCCTCCATTTCTTCCATAAGTGTGCGATAGAATACTCGATAGGTTTTTGCAAAAGCCGTGCCTTGCGTAAGTGGATGCTTTTCAAGGCGATATTATCTGATTTCGGTTCACATTCTTCCCATCCGACTGTAGGATGCAGCCATAATCTTCATAGGGCACTTTTGAACTTGCAACAATGCTGTAAGAAATGGTATATTTAAAGGATATATACCGGAAGCGTCCCCATGAAACTTAGCTTTAAAAAATACCACGGACTTGGAAACGATTTTATCGTCCTGGACGGCCGCGCTGAAACGCCAGCGCTCAGGCCGGAACACGTGCGCGCGCTTTGCGACCGGCATCGCGGTATCGGCGCGGATGGCGTTCTAAGTCTTCAAACAGGCCAACAAGCGCTCTATCGGATGGTTCTGCACAATGCTGACGGCAGCCCGGCGGAAGTTTCCGGCAATGGTTTGCGCTGTTTCGCGCTTTTCCTGCGAGACATCGGCGAGGACATTTCGGGTTCAATCCGTATCGAAACAGGGCCGGAAATTTCCGAAGTCGAAATCGTGCAGGACAATCACGTGCGAGTGCAAATGCCTCGCCCGAATTTTCACGTCGAACCTCCAATGAAACCCAAAACGCAGCGATTGGATGTGGCGGGACAATCTTTCGAAGTGCTGTTGCTTTCCGTGGGGAATCCGCATTGTGTGATTTTCGGGCCGTTGCGCGATGAAATCTTCGTCCGAACTTATGGCCCCTTAATCGAAAAAGATAATATTTTTCCCGCGGGCACGAATGTGGAATTCGCTCATATCATCAGCCGGAATTCCTGCCAGCTTACGGTTTGGGAGCGGGGAGCAGGTTTGACGCTCGCCTGCGGTTCCGGCGCGGCGGCAACAGTCTGCGCGGGCGCAATCTTGGGCAAGCTGCAAACAGGCGCTCCGGTCACTGTCATTCAAAACGGTGGGGATTTAGACGTCACCGTGAGTCCTGACTTTTCACAAGTCACTCTCGAAGGCCCGGCGCAGTTTGTTTTCAGTGGAGAAATCATCATTTAATCTATGATATGCATACAATGAATAAGCTAATCTATTTCGCTAAAATTATCCTCGCCCTTGCGATTCCCATCGCGCTTTTCGGGCAAACGAAACCGTCCACTGTTCCTCGCAGTTACCTGATGCCGGGAGATTCCCTTTACTATGACCTGTCTTTGAAAAAAGGCGACGTGCTCGAATGGAATCTCTGGCTCGCTCCCACGCTCGAAGCATCCGAAAAAACCGTGCTCAGTTTTGTCTCGGATGTGGATGGGCAACTTTGGGAGCGGTCGTTTGGGAGCAAAGCTCTGGATTTGCGGGATAAAATCCGCATCAAAAGCTACGCGCGATACCGCATGACGCTCAAAACGACCGGTCAGCGGGGACGGATGGCAGAACTCAGTGTATGGACGAAGCTGAAAGCATCCCATCAGGCTCCCTTTCCCTCGCCGGGCGTACAGCGTTTCGCCGAGATTTTTTCCTCCGGTGATCAGTTTTCCGTCGAATACGAATTTCTCCTGCCGAAGTCGATTGGTTTTCAGGAACTCCTTGGATTAGAGCTGTCGCAAGATTTAGTTCATCTGTGGGCGATTACGCCTTTGGGCGATTCACTTCCGGCCACCGCATCTGTCAAACGCTGGTTCGGCGAAGCAGGCATTCTTTCACTGCGGGAACGAACTCCTTACGGAGGACGGATTACGCTGCGACTGGAGCTCGATGTGGCGGACAACGGCGAGTCCATTCTTTTCCTTGCACCCGGTACGCCGCCTCCCGATTGGCTTCCTTCTAAAGCCCGCATGCTCATCACCCGCAAGCACGACCCTTGGAAAGGCATCATTGTTCCCCCGGTGACCGCTATGGCGGAAACATTGGCCGCGCATCCGGTCGAGTTGCCTCGCGCACCTTATGCCGAGCAAAGCCTTCGAGCGCGCGGTCTGGATTCTGTCATCGTCGCTGAACTGACAGAGGTTTACACCGAACGGGACAGTCTGTCCGCTGTTCGCCATGCGCGTCGCTCCATGAGTGAAGGCTACGACACGGAATTCCTTACCGGCAAAAAGGCATTTCTCCCGCCGGATTTGCACGTTGTTCTGACCATACCGCTCACAGGACACCACCCCGAAAAACGCATCTCCGGCCGCACTCGTTTGGAATGGTTTGTCGAAGGCGATAAGGAACATACTCGCCATGCTAAACTCTACGAGTGGCGCTACGATGAAGCCCATATTGCTCGCGCGGACGTGCCGGATGAATTCTTTTGGGATAACCGAATTCTGCCGCTGTACGCGAATCTCAATAGACATTCTGCCGCGAGCCCCAAATCGCCTGCCACGATTACGTCGCAACCGCTTCCCGACCCTCGTCCATCGACATTTGAGCAATATGGAAAAGAATACATCGATGACAGCCGAAGCGTGCTTGCGCTTTATCTGGAAAACAGTTCGAAGGACACGCTCTACCTTGTTTACCATCAGGCGCGCCTGCCGAAACGCACGGTCTTCTCGGCACTGTCACGCTGGCCGATAGGTGCGCGCTTGGCGGCGGTTATTTTGGGGATTTTCGGTCTTGCTGGTATCGCGGCGATTGTGGAATTGCGCCGCCGCGAACGAAAAAGAAGAAAGCGCTCGGAAGAATTCGAAGTGGAATTGGAAAAAGCGCGTCAGGTGCAGTTGAAACTGCTGCCGGATGGCCCGATGGAAGCGCAGGGCTTGCAAGTGTACGGCCTGCACCAAAGCATGCAGTCGGTCGGCGGCGATTATTACGATTTCTTTGCTCTCGAAGATGGGCGCGTGCTGCTCTGTGTGGCGGATGTCGCGGGGCACGGTTTAGCAGCGGCGTTGCTGATGTCGAATGTGCAGGCGACGCTTCGCTTAATCGCTCAACCCGGACGGCAACTGACCGAGATTGTTTCTCTTCTGAATCACGAAATATGTCAGCGCACCTCGCCGGAGCGCTTTGTGACATTTCTTATTGCCGAAATATCCGCCGACCGTTCGCTCATTACCATCTGCAACGCCGGGCATAATCCGGGCTATATCGTCCGCAAATCAGGCAATATCGTGGAGCTGGACGCGGGAGGAGTGATGCTGGGATTCATGGATGTCTTCCCGTTCATTCAGATGGAACATGGTCTGGACTCCGGCGACCTGATTGTGCTCTACACCGATGGAATTCCCGAAGCCGAAGTCGGTCATGAGGATATGTTCGGCTATGAACGCTTGAAATACTACCTGCAGAACCATCGCGCCGAAAACCTGATGAACATCGCACAGGGATTGCTGCGCCGCGTCACGTCTGAGGATGCTCATACGATTGAAGACGACATGGCGATTGTCCTCGCGCGCATCGGAACCGCAACCCGACGCGAACCTACCTCGAAAAAGAAAATCAAAACAGCATGACACCACCACCGAAAATAATGAGCCTAATTGAACGCTTCGAAAACAATCGCGAAGCGTATCATTCATCCGGATATAATGAAACGCAACTGCGGCAGGAATTCCTCGATCCATTCTTCAAGGCGCTCGGCTGGGACGTGGACAATGAACAGGGTTACTCGGAAGCCTACAAAGACGTCATCCACGAGGATCAGATTAAAGTCGGCGGAGGAACGAAAGCTCCCGACTACTGTTTCCGCATCGGCGGCACGCGCAAATTTTTCGTGGAAGCGAAAAAACCCGCGGTGAATTTAAAAGAAGACGCCAGCCCGGCGTTTCAGTTGCGCCGCTATGCGTGGTCGGCTAAATTGCCGCTGTCGATTCTCACCGATTTCGAGGAATTCGCCGTCTATGACTGCCGCGTCCGGCCCGATAAAACCGACAAAGCCTCCGCTCACCGCGTCATGTATTTCCGGTATGATGATTATCTTGAGAAATGGGATGACATCGTCGGTATTTTCTCCCGCGAGGAAGTGCTCAAAGGCTCCTTCGACAAATACGCCGAATCCATGCGCCGCAAAAAAGGCACGGCGGAAGTGGATGCGGCGTTTCTCAGTGAAATCGAAACGTGGCGCAATGAACTCGCGCGCAATTTGGCATTGCGCAATAAAGACCTTAGCCAGCGCGAACTTAACTTCGCCGTCTCGCGCACGATTGATAGAATCATTTTCCTGCGCGTGTGCGAAGACCGCGGCATTGAGCCATACGGTCAGCTTCAAGAGCTCTTAGATAAACAGAAAATATACAAGCAGCTCTTCCAAATTTTTCATCGTGCCGACGAACGTTACAACTCCGGCCTGTTTTATTTTAAGAAGGAAAAGGAGCGCCCGGGGCCGCCGGATGAACTGACGCCATCGCTCAAGCTCGACGACAAGAAGCTCAAAGACATCATCAGGAGCCTCTATTATCCCGACAGCCCCTACGAGTTTTCAGTTCTGCCTGCGGACATTTTGGGACAGGTTTACGAGCAGTTCCTCGGCAAAGTCATTCGCCTGACAAAAGGCCATCAAGCCAAAGTCGAGGACAAGCCCGAAGTCAAGAAAGCGGGCGGGGTGTATTACACGCCGACCTATATCGTGGACTATATCGTCAAGCACACTGTCGGGAAGCTGCTCGAAGATAAAACACCCAAGCAAGCGGCGAAACTTCGGATACTCGACCCGGCGTGCGGTTCAGGTTCGTTCCTCATCGGCGCTTACCAATATCTGCTCGACTGGCACCGCGACTGGTATGTGTCCCATCTCAACAAGGGGCTTCAGCCCCTTGAAACATCAGCAACTGACAAGGGAGTAGGCAAGGGGCTGAAGCCCCTTGTTTATCAGGTTTCTGGCGGTGAGTGGCGGCTGACGACGGCGGAACGCAAGCGCATTTTGTTGAACAACATCTACGGCGTGGACATTGACCCGCAGGCCGTAGAAGTGACGAAGTTGTCGCTCCTGCTGAAAGTTCTCGAAGGCGAATCGCGCGACACAATTGAATCGCAGCTTCGCATGTTCCGCGAGCGCGCGTTGCCCGATTTGAGTTCGAACATCAAATGCGGCAATACCCTCATCGGCCCGGATTTCTACGAGCACGAGCAGATGACGCTGTTGGACGACGAGGAACGCTACCGCATCAACGCCTTCGACTGGCAAACCGAGTTCGCCCCCATCATGAAAGCTGGCGGCTTTGATGCGGTGATAGGGAACCCGCCTTATTTGTATTCGGCTGGGCAGGACTACTTGGACTATTTCAATGAACACTATAGCTTACGACAATATCAAACGGACTACTATGTCTATTTCATTGAATGTGCGCTAAAGCTTTGTAGGAAAGAAGGCAAAGTTTCATTCATCGTGTCCGACTCATGGACAAATTCAGAGTACTTCTCTGTTATGAGAAATCATCTATTAACAAGCCACAAAATAGATGTACTGGCAGTTTTCGGATATCCCGTATTTAAAGCAGCGGCACTTGAGAATAGTATTTTCGTAATCAGCAATCAAGCTTCACCTACTCCGATCCCAGTCGAAAAATTTTCGAATCCAAACGAGTACAAAATAGTAAACAGAGTCAATCCGTCTGATGCCGTTGAGCGCGGCTTAATTGATTATCGCACGTCATCAAGCATTAGGGCAGTTATTAGCAAGATTGAAAATGGTTCAATTCCGCTCGATCGTATTGTGAATTTGAATCGGGGGATTCATGCTTATCGGACAGACGGATACGGCATATCAAAATTCGGCGGTGGGCCGCAGACGAAAAGAGACAAGGATGAAATGTCTTATCATGCGGATTCGCAATTAGATAAGACATATTTGCCCGAACTTAAAGGCCGAGATATTCAGAGATACTCGCACAAGAAAAGCGTACGCTTTCTATCGTATGGTCCATGGTTGGCAGAGCCGCGCAAGCCGGATTTCTTTTTCCAGCCGAAAATCGTTCTTAGAAAGATTCTCGGCAGAAAGTTGCATGGAACATTCTTAGACAAACAGTATGCTTTAGATCAATCGCTTTACATAGCTATTTCACGCTTAGGTGATAATAGTCTGCTACTTCACATACTCGGAATTTTGCTCTCAACTCTCGGCGCTTGGTATTTGAGAAATAAGTTTGCAATCTATGACACCCTTTATCCGTGGTATACCAAAAAGCAATTAAGTGCATTCCCAATGAAGGAAAAAGATAATCGCTTGATTAGCATTGTAGAGCGGATGTTGGAATTGAATCGCGAGCTTCCGAAGGCTAAGACGCCGGATGAAAAGACGCGGCTCGAACGGCAAATCACCGCCACCGACCGGCAGATTGATAAGCTCGTGTATGAATTGTATGGTCTGACCGAGGATGAGATTAAGATTATGGAAGGAGTGTGATTAGTATGCAGCAAAAAACATATCTGGGGAGATGCTAATGACTGAGCAACCAATGTCGTTTCAAGCGCTCGCAAAAAAAATCTCATCTTCTCTAAGCAAAGGGACCTACCAAGAAGCTCTCGTTGCACTGCGAAATTACGAGGCGACACACCCAAATGATCGGAACCTATGCTACAACAAACACGCCGTTCTCATTGATATTGGTTTCGGATTACGGGATTTCAGAGTCGTGCAAGAAGGAGTAGAATCTGGAGAGCAACTCTTGCAAGACCAATCTTATCAGAATCGCGCAGCGAATATCAAGTATAATTTGGCAAACGGATACTCCTGTCTTCACAAATTAGCAAAACCGGACGAGTTGGCAGCGATTCCTCAGAGTGAGAATCTGCAGGTTGCAAAGTCCTACTATCGACATTCACTTGTCGTTGTTTCTGAAACAGCTCTCGAATTGAAGAAGCAAATCCTTGTGAATCTCGCGAACTGCTACAACATGTTGGGTCGCGGTGTTGAAGCAATTGATCTTTACGAAGAGGCATTGGAAATCGATCCAGCTTTTTCGATGGCCACTGCAAACAGAGCGGTGGCGCTTAAATACTTCGCAGATATCTCTGGCGAGTATAGGGCATCGATATACATTGAGGCGTATCAAGCTATTAAAGCAATCTTGGAAAATAGTGATTTATTAGAAATAGGGGGTTATGAGGCAAGAACAGCTTTACAGGCAGAATTGAAGAATATCGAATCCAAATTTGAAGATCCTGGAGTGTTAAGTCAGAATATCGCATATCCTAAGTACGGCGATAGCCGATTCTCGAAGTTTGAAAAATTCTATGTAGAATACTGCATACAGGAAAGGCTCTTCCTCAATTTCCATATTCATCAACGGCATTCCAGAGCGGCAATAATAGATCCAATCTTCATAAGTATGATTACTCCGGTTGATGATAATGTCCGGTTCTATGACCTTGCGAAACGCATAAACCAAATCAAAGAGAACTTTGTCGTTGCACGGTTGATATTGGTTGAATCACAATACGGGAAGAAGGCGTACGACAACATAAGCAAGAGAACTACATATGTGGACAGCCTCGACTACTCAAGGTTTGACATTTATGGAGGCTTGCTTAAGTCAGCCTATGAGCTGAGCTATAATGTTCTGGACAAAATAGGCTGCTTTATCAATGACTATTGTGAATTAGGAGTCAAAGAGGAAAAGGTGCATTTCACTTCGATTTGGCAGGAAGGAAACCAAATGCGAAACAAGCTTCTCAATACCAAAAATGTCAGTCTTTATGCTCTATACGATATTTACAGAGATTTCAAGTCAGGGTATAACGAACAGATACGCCAAATTAGACATGCCCTTACCCACCGAAGGCTTATTGTTTATGATCTCTTACGGCCTGGTCAACAGCTAGATCCCAGTTATGAGATTCTCTACGACTCACTGGTGGAGCAAACGACGAAATTGATGAGATTAACCAGAGCGGCGATTATCTACCTTATTAACTTCGTGAATGAAAACGAAAAGAAGAAAGTCAAAGATAAGGAAGTGGTCGTTCCATTCCAAGTTTTCACAATGTAATAACGAATTGTACGGCTTGACCGAGGATGAGATCAAGATTGTGGAAGAGGGAGGATAATTCTTGGAATCCCTTCTAACTTCCCCTACTTCAGTAGGGGGATAACAGGGGGTTTAACGGTCTCTTCACACGGCGAGAAATCATTCCGGGCACGCATAGCGCTGCGGGCGATTCATCAGGGTCGGCTGTAAGCAGCCAACACCGCGGCTCCCTACCGGCGGGCTCCGTCCCGTCGGCGCGACACCATGAATTGCATTGTAGGGGCGGACCCACGTGTCCGCCCGCGACGGATATACAAAAATAAACGGGCGCACACGCGGGAGCGCCCCTACGCGGATTTTTATCAACACAAATAAAATAGTTTTCCTTCTATGTCCCATCCATTAAAACCCCGCCATGCGCACCGGCTGAATGCGCTGCCGCCGTATCCGTTCGCGGAGCTTGAACGCAAGATATCCGAAAAGCAAGCGCGCGGAGACGATGTGATTAATCTCGGCATCGGCGACCCGGATTTGCCGCCGCCGGATTTTTTCACCGAATCACTCCAGCGACACGCCGCCGATTCTGATGCGCATCTCTATTCGACATCGCAAGGAAATCCTGACGTGCGAAAGGAAATCGCACGTTTTTTTCAAGGCCGCTTCGGTGTCGAATTGAATCCGGACACTCAAATCTGCGTTGTCATCGGCGCAAAAGAAGGCTTGGCGAATATAGGCCGCGCGTATGTGAATCCTGTAGAAGAAGTCGCCGTGCCGTCGCCGTCGTATCCGGTTTACGGCGCGGGCGTGGCGACACTTTGCGATGCGCATGTGCGGACGCTTCCGCTGCGCGAAGAAGACGGTTTCTTGCCGAATCTCAAGGAAGCCGAAGGCGTGCGGATGGCGTTTTTCAATTATCCCAATAATCCGACCGGAGCGATTGCGCCGGAATCTTTTTGGAAACAGCTCGGCGATTTCTGCGACACGCACCCGGAAACGATTGTCGTGCACGATAACGCCTACAGCGAGATGACGTTCGACGGTTATGTCGCGCCGTCACTTTTGCAATTCACTCCGAACGCGCTAGAGATGCATTCGATATCGAAAGTCTTCAACGCGACGGGCTTCCGCATCGGTTTTGCTGTGGGGCGCGAAGATTACATCGCCGCGTTGGTCAAAGCGAAATCGCAGGTAGATTCCGGAGCGCCGCTGATGATTCAACGAGCGATGGCGGATGGACTCGCGCGCTACCGGGGAGCAACGGCGCCGCCTGAAGTGGACGCCATGCGCAAAACGTACGGCGAACGGCGCGCTTTAGCCGAAGAAGCTCTCGAAAAAATGGGTTTGAAAGTCACGCGTTCACCCGCGACGTTTTATGTGTGGGTGCATATCGGAGCAGACGAGATGCCTTTCGCCAACGCCGCTCTAAATAAAAATGTTATCGTCACGCCCGGTCGCGCTTTTGGTTTGTTAGGCACGGGCTTCATCCGCCTCGCGCTCACACAACCTCTAAGGCGCATTCAAGAAGCGATGGAGCGATTGGCGACGATATAAAAAGGTCGGCTGCAAACAGCCGACACCGCAAAAAATGGAGGTGTTCATTATGATAATCGTAGAAAAAAAAGAAGACGTTTCGCCAATTTGCCCGCACTGCAAGAAAGAACTCAGAATCGTTTGGTTTCAGGAACTCAAACGAGATATCGGGAAACGCTGTCTTTACTTCTGCCCTGAATGCAAAGCTTGCTTGGGAGTCTTCCACAGAAAAGGTTTCATGATGGGTTTGTGAGCTATATAACAAGAAATAGCTTGTTAACAATTAGTTTTTGAGAAATTTAAACGATGGGGAGATTATGATAGGTGACTTCGAGCGCACTGAACACAAAATGGATAACGCGGTCTTCTACTCCTGGCCAGCAGAATATGCAAATGCGTGTGTAGTTTTCGTGCATGGCCTCGGTGGTCATCCCAAGAAAACATGGAAGAACCTCCCAACATTCCTGATGGGAAGTGCTTTCGCGCGCAATAAGGATATTGTATCTTATTCCTATGAAACGAGTATCCTTTCTGCACGAGGTGCAAACACAGAAGCCTGCATCGATAATTTTGTAACTTTCGCCGAAACCTTTCTATCGAGGTACGAACGTGTCTATTTTGTCACACACAGTCTGGGTTCGGTGATTGCAATTGGATCTATTCCGATTTTGGCACAACGTAATCCCGTCTGGTCTCGAAAGATACGCGGTATTATACTTCTCGCACCGGCTCTTTGGGGTTCTAATTGGGCTGCTTTGGTGACATTGATCAAATTGCCTCCAAGCAGGTTGGTCTACGAACTAAGACCCAATTCAGAGAAGCTAAAATCAATAAGAAAAACTTGGAGTAGCTTTAATTCAACAGCAAAAATCAACAGCGCCTTTGTTTATGGAACCCGCGATAGTGTTGTCAATCGAAACAAAGATGAAATGCATATCATGGGAGTGCAACCGTTGAGTGCCGAAACCAACCATATAAAGATATCCAAAGTCACGACGCTTAGTGATTCTCTATATGTGACGATTCTTAATGCTCTATACCGTTTCGATGGAGGCAACTACAGAGATCGGCGACAGTACATTCTTCAAACAGTCTACGATTCCAAGAAGGAAGATTGGGAATACGATGACGAGTTAGCAGAGTTTGTCTACTTGCCTGACTTCGATATACGTATTAATAAGATCGCCGATGATTCTTTTTTTGAAAAATGGCTTACAATATTCCCGGCGCACTCTCATGCAACGATATCCAATCCAGCAAAAAGCGAAGATTTCAACATAACTTACAAAAGACTTAGGATTCATACTTTCACAATGATAGCTGTTGACGGTCATAGATATCTCTTTCCTATGCCCAAAGGTCCAAACGACCTACGCATTACACGTCGTCAATATTGTGTCGCTAAAATAATGGAATCTCGTGGTATGTACAGGAATTTAGATCAAGGTTTGGAAATAGCTGGCTTTACTGTCGATGACAACTTAGGGGAGGGCGCTGGTGGCTTCTAATACACTGTCTTTATTCTTACAATTTACTATTATTCTGTGTAGTGAAATCCTCTTTCGGTGAAATTCAGCGTGACGTAGTTCTATAATAATATGTCTGTCCTATCACCAACAACATCCCTGAAACAACAAGCTCTGGAATTACTGCGGCGTTCTTTGGACGACCCGCAGGCGACGTTTCGCGACGGTCAATGGGAAGCGATTGACGGTTTGGTGAGCGACAAAGCGCGGCTGCTTGTCGTGCAGCGAACCGGTTGGGGCAAGAGCGTCGTTTATTTTTTAGCGACGCGGCTTCTGCGCGATAAAGGCTCCGGCCCGACGCTGCTCATCTCGCCATTGCTTGCTCTGATGCGAAATCAAATTCTCGCGGCGGAACGTATCGGCGTGATTGCGGAAAGCATCGATTCGAGCAACACGGATGATTGGGCGCGCGTGCGAACAGAGCTTCATACAGGAAAGATTGATTTGCTGCTCGTGTCGCCGGAAAGACTCGCCAACGAGGCGTTCCGCGAGGATGTGCTGATGCCGGTGGCCGAGCGCGTTGGGCTTTTGGTCGTGGACGAAGCGCATTGCATTTCCGACTGGGGACACGATTTTCGCCCGGACTATCGCCGCATCGTTCGCATTTTGCAAGCGCTGCCGCGAAACATTCCGGTGCTGACCACGACTGCAACCGCGAATGACCGCGTGGTGGAAGATGTCGTAAATCAACTCGGCGAACTCCGGGTTGTGCGAGGGCCACTCGCGCGAGCGAGCCTGCGCTTGCAGAATATTTCGCTGCCGAGTCAAGCCGAACGTTTGGCGTGGCTGGCCGAGCAGGTTCCAAATCTGCTCGGAAGCGGGATTATTTATACCCTGACGGTGCGGGATGCTCAGCGTGTTGCCGAGTGGCTTCAGCGGCGCGGGATTAATGCGCACGCTTACTTTGGAGATTTGGAAACTTCTTCCCGCAAAGCTCTCGAAACGAAGCTGCTGAAAAATAAAATCAAAGCCCTCGTCGCAACGCCAGCGTTGGGGATGGGATTCGACAAACCTGATTTAGGATTTGTTATTCATTTTCAACGACCGTGCTCGGTGATTCACTATTACCAGCAAGTAGGACGAGCCGGTCGCGCGCTCGAAACAGCTCACGCGGTTTTGTTGGGCGGACGGGAAGACGATGAAATCGCTGACTATTTCTTGCGAACATCTTTCCCTCCGGAAGCGCACGTGAAATACGTGCTAAAAGCTCTCAAGAAAGAAAACAAAGGCCTTTCCATTACGGGTCTTCAGAAGAAACTCAATCTCTCTTTCACACAAATCAAAAAGGTACTGAGAGCGCTTGCCGTCGAACATCCGTCGCCCATCGCCAAGTTCGAATCGAAGTGGTATCGCACACCTGTTCGTTACACGCCAGACAAACGAAAGATCGAGCGGCTGATTCAGGTGCGGCGGCGGGAACAGGAGCGCATGCGAGAGTTTTTGCACTCGTCGGAATGCTTGATGGCCTTTCTTCAGAAAGAATTGGATGATCCCAATCCTGAACCGTGCGGTCGCTGTGCGGTGTGCTGCGGCGCTCCGTTGCTGCCGGAAAATTATTCATCCGCCACGGTAAACGACGCGATTAAATTCCTGCAGCGATGTTACCAGAAATTCGAGCCGCGCAAATTTTGGATTGCGGATTCGCTAAGCGCACACAAATGGAAAGGACGCATTCCGGAAGAATTGCGGGCGCAGGAAGGATGGGTGCTTTGTTTGTGGGGAGACGCCAGCTGGGGAACGCTCGTTCGGCGCGGAAAACAGGATGGCCGTTTTGATGATGAACTCGTGACAGCCGCTGCGGAAATGGTGCAGCAACAATGGAAACCGAATCCACCGCCCACATGGGTGACATGTGTTCCATCTCTGCGTCACACCAAACTCGTCCCGGATTTCGCGCAGCGACTTGCGGCAGAATTACATCTGCCGTTTATCGCGTGCCTTCATCAAAAACGTCGCGTCCCTCCACAAAAAGAAATGGCGAACAGTTACAAGCAAGCACAGAATTTGGCAGGCGTTTTCAAAGTAGCCTCCAAACAAATCCGACCGGAGCCGGTTCTGCTCGTGGATGATATGGTGGATTCACGCTGGACATTTACCGTCGTTTCCGCGCTGCTTCTCGAAGTAGGCAGTGGACAGGTTTACCCGCTCGCGCTGGGGATGACAACCGCCGGATAAAATATTAATATGAACACTCACATTCTAAGCACAGACACGCAGGCAACGCTTTTGCTCTGCGGCCAATTCGGAAACGACACGACGACCATCCGCGCGTTGACGCTTTCCGAATTCAACAAATTCGAACAATGGCTCGCTGATGAAGACTTAAGTCTATCCGATTTAATCGAGACAGATTCAGCGCAAATAATCGAAAAACTCCGGAACAGCGGCTTTGACCCGGAACGATTCGGCAGCTTGCTCAGTCGCGGAAGTGCGCTGGCGATTGCCGTCGAACAGTGGACGCAGACAGGTTTGTGGATACTCGGCCGCAACGACGAAATTTATCCGCCGTGTTTGAAAGAACGGCTACAGAAAAAAGCGCCTGTCGTTCTTTACGGCGCGGGAAATCAATCGTTTTTATCACGCGGAGGACTCGCCGTCGTCGGTTCGAGAGACGCTGATGAAGAAGCGCTCTCTTTCGCGCGTACAGTCGGGGAAGTCTGCGCGCAGCAAGACATCCAGATTATTTCCGGTGGAGCGCGCGGAGTGGACATCGCCGCTATGTCAGGCGCACTCGAACAAGGCGGCTCGGCCATCGGAATACTGAGCGGGAATCTTGCTCAGGAAATCGTTTCGGAGAAGAGTCGAATGTGGATTTCTGATGACCGGCTCGTACTGCTCTCTCCCCATCCTCCACGCGCCGCCTTCAATGTTTGGAACGCGATGGAACGGAACAAACTTATTTACGCGATGGCAGATTATGCGCTTGTGGTCAGCGCGGAATTGGATAAGGGAGGCACATGGCAAGGCGCTTTGGAGAATGTGAAACACGGCTGGACGCCGCTGTTTGTCCGCGACGATGAATACGCGCCGAAAGGAAACCGGGGACTCATCAAGCGCGGCGGCATCGCTATCGAACCGAGCGCGATTCATCCTGACGTAGCACTTCTGGACAAACTCAAAGAGCTCGCAGTGGCATGGAATACGACTCGAACCTCGAAACTCGAAAACAAGCAGCAATCGATTCTGTGGGACAAACCAGAGCCAAATAAGAAACCTAAACGAAAAAAGAAATCCACCTAAAACCATTGCAGAGGATTGATTATGGATCTTTCCAAAATCATTGACAATCTCTACAAGAACTTTTTCATGAGAGACCTGCTTTCATTTTTTACTCCCGGAGTCATCTTGGTATATACAATCCTACTAAGTCACTACGATTGGTG
>CBDVDL010000002.1:0-24169 GCA_965372735.1 uncultured Alphaproteobacteria bacterium
TAATTAACTATCCCGCCGATAACCTTTTGAGCAACACGCCCGTGCGGCACTACCAGACTCTGAAAAAAAGTAAGCATAGAGGCACACAGACGATTCTCACCAAAAAAAATCAACATCTTCTCGCATCTTCATGAATTCCAATAATATGAACATCCAACCACTTGGAACACTGGTACGGAATTTGTAGTTAAATAGTTAGCATGCTACATTGTATCATTCAACCTTTCTATGAAGTTACCCTATGAAAACAGCACATGAAAAGAATTTAGGGCATTTATGCTCACGCGTTGCTCAGGCATTCCGAGCGGAGATGGAGAAACGAACCCAAGAAATGGGGTTGCACTTCGCGGAAGCCCTTGTATTCCTGTATCTTAACAGTCGCGGCCCCAGTTCGCTCGCAGAGATGTCGCGTGAGATGCGATTCGCACACCCATCCGTCCTCCGGCATATTGACAGACTGGAGAAAGCCGGTTACGTATCGAGAAAACCTCATCCGAAGGATCGCCGCGTGAAAGTGATTCATTTGACAGAGAAAGGCAAAGGTCAAGTAAAAACAGTGATGGAAATTGCGAAGAGCATTCATAAAAAAGCCACGACAGGATTCAGCCCGAAAAAAACCGAACAATTAGGAGCGGACTTGATGCAGCTAATCCGGAATCTTGATGGAAAGCAAGAATGACGTTTAGACGAATCTGTTTTCTGATGCTTCTTTCAGGAGTATCCGCGCTGACTTGGACAAGCTGCGGCTATTTCCAGCGGCACAACGCGCCGAAAGTGGAGCCGATGCCGGAGACGTTTCTCAATGCCAGACAGACCGGCGTGTTTGATGACAGTCCGTGGTGGATTGCTTTCAATGACACAACATTGAACCGACTGATGACAGAAGCGTTTACGTCGAACCTCACGCTCGAACAGGCGGCGGCAAGGTTGGATCAATTTCGCGCTCTGAGCGATGTGGCGCGCGCGTCATATTTCCCGAGTGTTTCGGCGCAGGGAAGCATTCAGGAGGGCGAGAGAGCCATCAGCGGTATGCCCGCCGGATTCAAACCCGCGTTGCCGAGATACGACGCCGGTGCGACCGCTTCTTATGAAGTGGATTTGTGGGGCAAACTTTCCGCCCGGCGCGGCGCGGCTTACGCGGATTTTCTTGCGTCGGAAAATGATTTACTTGCCACGGTTCTTTCCATTTCGTCGCAGCTTGCCAACAGTTATTTTCAAGCCATCGAATTCCGCACGCAACTCGACTTACTCGAGCACACGATTCAATCTTACGACTCCTATTTGGAGCTTGTCCGTAAACGCTATTCACTCGGTGTAACTCCATCTCTGGATGTCTATCAGGCGCAAATCGCGCTGGCGCAGGTGCGCGGACAAAAAATTCTCTATGAGGCAAACGTGGCTTTGGCGGAGCATGGACTTTCTGTGCTACTCGGTCGTTACCCTGAAACGGATAAAATTAGTTTCCCTCAAACATTGCCGGACTCGCTTGCCGAAATTCAGCCCGGACTTCCTTCGGAACTTCTGCAAAGAAGACCGGATGTGCGCGCAAGCTATCAGAGATTGCGCGCGGCAGACCGGCGATGGGCGGAAGCGGTTGCGAATCGTTTCCCCAGCATTACGCTCACCGGCTCGGCGGGAGCCAACAGCAACGACCTCGCGGATATCATTGACCCGGAACACATCGCATGGAACATCATTGGGGGAATCACGCTCCCCATCTTCGAAGGGGGGAGGCGAAAAGCGGAAGCCGACCGCAACGCAGCCGTATTCCGCGAGCGCGCCGCCCAATATAAAGACGTGCTGTTGAATGCGTTTCGCGAAGTGGAAGATGCGCTTGTGCGCGGGGAAACGCAGAAGCAATATGTCCATGAATTGAACGCGCAGGAACTCGCCGCCGGTAATTCACTGCGTTTGGCGACAGATCGCTATATGCGGGGAGTTTCGGATTACCTGCCTGTGCTGCAAGCACAAACCAATTACTATACGGCACGGCGGAATCTGATCACCGCCCGGCGCGAGCTTGCCTCGACACGTGTGAATCTCGTCACCGCATTAGGAGGTGGCTGGTCAGAAGATATTGTTGAAAAGTATGTAACCACTCGTCACATTCGGAGCTCTCAAAGCGATGAACGATAAAAAGAAATCACGTAAACGAGTCTTTATCCCTCACGCCATCATCATCGTAGGGTTGCTTATTTTTATTGGCATGACCGTCAGCCGACGCAAACCTCCAAGGAGCCAACCTGTCTTTCCAAGAGTCTTGGTACAGGTCACCGAAGCGACGGTTGAAACGCGGCAGATTTCAGTCCGCGGACACGGAACCGTGAAACCCTTCCAAGAAATCAGCCTTAGCCCTCAGGTTTCCGGGCGAGTGGAATGGGTATCTCCGGATTTCGCCGCTGGCGGACATTTCAAAAAAGGCGAGGTATTGCTGCGTATCGAACAGACCGACTACCTGCTCGCTGTTGAACAGGCTCACGCCGCGGTTGCCGGAGCCGAGTATGCTTTAGCGGTTGCCAAAGCTAACGCAAATATCGCTCAGGAAGAATGGCAGACGATGCAGGTGGCGCAGGAACAGCTTTCCGGCATTGCGATAGACACGAATCAAATTCCGGACGCGCTGGTGTTGCATGAACCACAATTGCGTCGCGCAGAGGCTGATTTTGCTTCAGCGCAAGCGGCTCTAAAAATGGCTGAGCTTGGGCTTAGCCGCACAGTGATTACCGCGCCTTTCAATTGCAGAATCAAGAACGAATCAGCGGATCCCGGACAACTCATCAACATGGGCGCGCCCATCGCGACGCTCTATGCCACGGATAAAGTAGAAATCGAAGTTGGCTTGCCGATGTCGGACTTGCTCTGGCTGGAAATCCCCGGCGCTGCGGCCACTGTTAAATTAAATCTTGATGATAATGTTTTCGTTTGGGACGGCGTTGTCGTTCGGAGTCTGGGTGTGATTGATGAAACGGAACGGCTGGCGCGGGTGGTTGTGCAAGTTGAAAATCCTTTCGTGCGGCCGTCGAAATACAGCCCCGAATTGAACATCGGGACCTTCGTCGAAGTGGAAATAGAAGGGCGGCGGCTTGATGGAATCATTCCACTGCTCCGCCGTGCTTTGCGGAAAGACTCGAAGGTATGGGTCGCGAGCGAAGACAGCACGCTGGACATTCGCCCGGTAACTGTTGAGCGCATGACTCCAACGGAAGTGCTTATCTCGTCCGGTCTATCACCGGGAGAAAAGGTTATCTTGTCCTCTATTTCCGGTGCGGCGCCCGGATTGAAGCTTCGCCCGGTTCACACAGGAGCGACACCATGATAGGACCTGTGCGGTGGATGGCCGCCAATCATGTCGCTTCGAATATCCTGATGATGTTCTTCATCGTTGGAGGATTAATTGTCGGGCGATCAATCCAACAGGAAGTCTTCCCGGAATTTGAGCTGGATACCATCACAGTCACCGTTGCTTATCCTGGCGCGAGCCCGATTGATGTGGAAGACGGAATTATCCAGCCCATCGAACGCGCTGTCAGCGGCGTTGATAACGTCAAACGCGTGACCGCATCCGCCCGCGAAGGTTCCGGCACCGTTGTCCTCGAAATCATCGAGGGAAGCAATACGGATCTGGTTCTGAACGATATCAAGTCGGAAGTGGATCGCATTCTCATCTTCCCAGAAGAAGCGGAAGAGCCGGTGGTTTCAAAAATGACTAATCGGCGTCAAGTGATGGAACTGGTTGTGTCCGGAGACGTATCTGAACGAGCGCTCTTCGAAGAAACCGAGCGCATTCAGGATGATTTGCTCGCCAAATCCAACATTACTCAAGTCGACATCATCGCCGTCAGGCCGCAGGAAATTTCGATTGAAATCAGCGAGGAAAATCTCCAGCGGTACAACCTTACGCTGAACAAAGTAGCTTCGATTGTCCGGAGAGCTTCGCTGGACCGTCCCGGAGGCTCGGTAAAAACCCGCGGGGGAGAAGTCCTCATTCGGACGAATGAAAAGCGAACGACCGGCGGCGAATTCGATTCGATTGCCGTCATTGTTTCCCCGCACGGCGGGCGGGTTTTACTCAAAGATATCGCAACCATCAACGACGGCTTCGCCGAATGGGATATGGAAGCGCGTTTCGACCAGAAACGCGCGGCGATGGTCAGGGTTTATCGGGTCGGAGATCAAACCCCGAAAGATATATCGAAAACCGTCAACGAATATATCGAGGAGAGAAACCTTCAACTGCCGCCGAGTTTAAGGATTGCCGTATGGAAAGACTGGTCGCTGATCCTTGCCGACCGCTTCAATCTTCTAATGCGCAACGGTCTCTTGGGCTACGTGCTGGTCATTATCATATTGGCGCTCTTTCTGGAAATTCGCCTTGCTTTTTTCGTAGCGTTGGGCATCGGGATTTCGTTCGCCGGTGCGCTTCTGTTTATGCCTGCTTTTGGTGTTTCAATCAACATGGTTTCCCTATTTGGATTTCTCATCGTTCTGGGGGTCGTTGTGGACGATGCGATTATCGTGGGCGAAAACATCTTCGTACACTCCCGGAAAGGGAAATCGCTGTATCAGTCTGCTGTGGATGGCACAACCGAAATCATGCGCGCCGTCGTTTTTGCCGTTCTGACATCCGTAGCCGCTTTTTCACCCCTGCTTTTCGTATCCGGGACGATGGGGAAATTCCTGAATGTCATTCCCATTATCGTCATCAGCGTCCTTTTAATTTCCCTCATAGAGTCTCTCTTCATTCTTCCATCTCATCTCTCCGGCGGAATTCTTCAAAGCCGGGCAACCATATGGGAACGCATCGAACAGCGCCGCAAGAAATTCGACGGAGTCTTAGCGTGGCTGATAAACCATACGTACAAAGGAACCCTTACGTGGGTCGCTCACAATCGCTACACGACCATCGCCATCGCCGGCGCGGTGCTTCTGATAACGACGGGATTCATCACCGGCGGCTATATAAAGTTTGTCTTTCGACCTATCATCAAAGCGGATCACATCAATGTTTTCCTCACCATGGCGCCCGGAACTCCGTTTGAGGAGACTCAATCCGTAGCACAGAAAATTCAGCGAACCGGAATGAATCTGAGCGCGGAATATGACAGCGCGCGCGCGAATGGAAAGAGCGATTTACTCCACACATTCACGCAAATCGGTTCCCAATCCTTTCGGGGAAGTCATGCGAGAACGTCCATCTCCTCATCATCGAATCTGGCTCAAATCAGCATGCTGTTTACTTCCGCGGACGAACGGTCAATTGAATTAAGCGATTTTGTTCGGAAGTGGCGCAAACGATTAGGCCCGATTCCAAATGTCGAGCAGCTTACGTTTCAATCTCAGCTCATCGGACAGGCAAACGACATCGATATTCAACTCGCTCATGATGATTACGATGCGCTGCTCGCCGCCGTCCAGCGCGCCAAGCAGGAACTCTCCGAATATGCCGGCGTTGTGGACGTCAATGACAGCTACAGCGAAGGAAAACGTGAACTGAAACTTCGCCTGAAACCCGAAGCCGCTTCGCTCGGGATTACGGAAACCGATTTGGCGTCTCAGGTCCGGGGAGCCTTTTACGGTGTGGAAGCGCTCAGACTGCAGCGAGGTCGCGATGAAGTGAAGGTGATGGTGCGTTATCCGGAAGCGGCTCGCCGGGCGATGGCTTCTGTGGAAGATATGCACCTGCGAACTCCATCCGGAGGCGAAATTCCTTTTGAACAGGCGGCGTTCGTTCAGGAATCCCGAGGTTACAGCGTGATTGATCGCGCGGACAGGAAACGTGTTATCAATGTCACCGCTAAAATCGATAACCGCATCACGAATGCGGATGAAGTTCTTTCTGAGATGACAGATGGAATCCTGAAGCAATTGGTCTTCGAATATCCCGGACTTTCATACGACCTTGAAGGCAGCAGCCGGGATCGCCGCGAATCCATGGGAAGTTTGTTCACGGGTTTCGCGATTGCCCTGCTTCTCATTTACAGTCTTTTAGCCGTGCCTTTCCGCAGTTTCACACAGCCGTTCGTGGTGATGAGCGCCATTCCTTTCGGGATTGTCGGAGCCGTTATCGGTCATATGCTGCTTGGATACAACCTGAGTCTGATTTCGACATTCGGCATTCTGGCTCTCACGGGGATCGTCGTCAATGATTCGCTGGTGATGATTGATTTTATCAATCGCGCGAAAGATGCCGGTACGCCAATTCGCCAAGCGGTTTTGGAAGCAGGCGTTCGGCGCTTCCGGCCGATTATTCTGACGTCGCTCACTACCTTTTTCGGTTTGACGCCGATGCTCCTTGAAACCTCCATTCAGGCGCGCTTTCTGATTCCGATGGTCATCAGCCTCGCTTTCGGCGTACTTTTTTCGACGGTGATAACGCTGGTGCTTGTCCCGGCGCTTTACCTCGTACTTGAAGACATTCTCTCGCTTTTCCGACCAAAGTCTTCGGTGTAAACACCCGCCCGACCTGTATTCAACGATAATCTGCAGGGTCGGCGTCTGTGACCTGACCGTAAATATTACATCTTCCTCTGTGGTACACCATTATAATATTTTTTATAAATCGTGTCTTATATCTCTTCTTGCTTTTTCGGAAAAGCCGCGCTATATTAGTCTCATCCAGATTAATCTTTTGCTTTGTTCAAGTCGATAAATATAGAGTCGGAGACTCCAATATGAATGAGCGGTTTTCTCAAACCTTCTGGGGTATAACGTTAGCGTACCCGGCTTTCATCCAACGATAGACGCGTAGGGTCGGTGTCTGTGACCCGACCGCGAAAATTATTTCAGACGGGCAACAAACGGACAAGGCAGGCCTTGTCCTTACGACTCGCCGCGGCACGGGCGTTAGCGTACCCGGTACTGAGAAAACTAAGCTGCCTCGATAGCATCTAAAAGCGAAGGATTATACTATGCACAAATTAGTTCTGCTCCGGCACGGTCAAAGCATTTGGAATAAAAAAAATCTCTTCACGGGATGGGTGGATGTGGATCTGTCCGAGAAAGGCGTCGCCGAAGCGAAGAAAGCGGCGGTTCTGCTGCAGGAAGAAGGCTACACGTTTGACATCGCCTTCACATCGCTGCTTAAAAGAGCGATTCGAACCCTATGGATTGCGCTCGATGAGATGGATCTTATGTGGATTCCTGTTGAGCGCTCATGGCGACTGAATGAACGCCACTATGGAGGACTGCAGGGATTGGATAAGGTAGAAACGGTCAAGAAATTCGGGGAAGAACAGGTACAAATATGGCGGAGAAGTTATGACACCCGACCGCCGGAGTTGAAAGTGACCGATGTGCTGTATCCCGGAAACGACCCGCGTTACAAACACCTCTCCAAAGATGAACTCCCGCTCGCCGAATGTTTGAAAGACATGAAAGCGCGGTTCCTGCCGTACTGGCACGACGTTATCGCGCCTGCTATTAAGAAAGGAAAGAAGACGATTATCGTCGCGCACGGCAACAGCCTAAGAGCGCTGGTGAAACACCTGGACAATGTCCCCGATGATGAAATCGTCAAGTTGAATATCCCGACCGGCATTCCTCTAATTTACGAGCTGCAGGACGACCTCACGCCGATAAAACATTACTATCTCGGTGACCCGGAAGAAATCCGAAAAGCCGCCGAAGCTGTCGCCAATCAGACGAAAGTGAAATAGCCTTTTCCAAAAAACCTCGCCTTTCTCTCGCCGTTGTGGGTCTCCACACCTGCAAAAGCGTGTCCATAAAGATCGAAATATGCAGTGCCCGAGTAGACGGCTACCGCGATCATACACCGCAATAAAAAAACCGACCTTCACAGGCCAGCTTCTCGATACATCTCCACCAACCAGTCAGATAGAGAAATGAAAAAGCCTTTCTCAGAAGATGAATTACGCATCCGACTTGCAGAATACGAGGAAATTGGGCGTTGTGCGCGCCATGACGGTGATGTAGCCTGGCGTTTCTATGCTCTGATGATGCCAGCCAGCTTGGCGGGTCTCTATTATACTTATCAGAACATGGATTCAGGTATTATTATCGGCTGGGTTTCAGTTTTCCTCCTTTGGTTCGCATACTCTTTCTATATGCGCCTAAGCGGTCAAAACAGGGTTCGATGGGATCGTGCTCGCCAGATTGAAGATGAATTGGGCATTAACCTTCATTGGGCAGTCCATGACAAGAATCGTAGGCCTAGAAAGAATATCATTCGGGGATTGCGTCTCAGAATACTCTTATTTTTGTTTTCAGCTTTTGTCACGTTATTCTGGCTAATTCTCTTCTTTCAACACCTATTCAACAAGGTGCCGGACTCCATTCAGGCCCAAATACCCTACTGGATTTAAATCGTGGACGGTTCCGCAAACTTGCTGGAACCTGCCCGAGCAATTCTTGCACACCATAATGTCTCATCTTGAGTAATCAAAAACACTCCGAAACTCCCATCCTGCCTTCCTTTTCTCCCACACCCCCACTCTAGTGCCGAACTACAAAAGGTTGTCTCGCCGTTATCGTCTCCAAACCGGCAATGCCAGTGTCCCATTGTGTCATTCCTGCGAAAGCAGGAATCCAGTATTTTCGAGGTTCTTATGGATTCCCGCTTATGCGGGAATGACATATGCGGCGTAACACGCAAACCTTATGTTCGACGGCACTAGTTTCCAAGTGCTGCTGAATATAAAAGCGCCCATGAATTCAGATTCATGGGCGCTGCCTTTTTTAAATGCGTTTCGGAAAATATTTACCGCGTCAGTTTGTCCATTTCATCAACTAAGTCCGAGAAGTATTTGATGAATGATTCAATCGGCGCGGGCGTTGCCATATCGACTCCTGCATCAGCTAACAGTTCCACCGGATGTTTGGAGCTTCCGCTCTTGAGGTAATCCAGATAGCGGGCCGTAACGCCCTTCTTCGATTTATCGCCCATCGCCTCAGCGCGAATATCCGTCGCCAAAGCCACCGCCGCCGCATAGCTGGTCGCATAAGTGTACACATAGTAACCGCGATAGTAATGCGGAATCCGAGACCAGGAGTAGTTCGACAGGTCTTCGTATTCAGTAGCAGGCCCGTGGAATTCTTTGAGCAGGCCTTCGTAAATCTCATTGAAACTTTCCGACGTCATCGGCTGACTCTGTTCGCCTAATTTGTTCGCTTCCCATTCCCACGCCGCGAACATGGTCTGACGATAGAACGTACCCCGACATGAATTGATGTTCTGTTCCAACAGAGAAATAAGAAGGTTCTTGGCGGCTGCCTTATCTTTGCCTTTTGCATCTTTGTAGGCGGCGCGCGCTTCATCGAGCAGTTTCATCGACATAAGCGCTTCGTTGACGGTGGAAGCCACTTCCGCATTGAAGATAATATAATCCTTCGTCGGATACGGCTGATTCTTCTCGGAATAGAACGTGTGCATCGCATGACCACCTTCGTGCGCAATCGTGCTGATGTCTTCGAGCGTCAAGCCTTTTTTATAATCAAAATTATAGAGCATATAGGGATGGATTTGATAGCAGGAGCTGGAATACGCTCCCCCACGCTTGCCGATGCTGGCAAACGCATCGCACCAGCCGTTTTTCGGGTCGAGGCCATGAGCAAGATCCCGGACATACTCACTGCCAAGAGGCGCAACTGCTTCCGTGACCATTTTCGCGCCCTCTTCCCAAGTGTAGCGCGGTTCTTCCGCATCAATCAGGCTGACGTAGTAATCCCAATGGCGGTAGTGGTCAAGTCCGAGCATTCGCTTGCGGATTTCGTTATATTTTTGAAGCGGCGCTGTATTCTTGCGCGTCGTTTCAATAAGATTGATATACACATCTTCCGGGACGAATGTGTAACTCAATGCCCGTTCGAGAGTGTTGTCATACTTGCGAGCCTTTGTTAAATAAACATTCTTCTTGATATTCCCCGCCATCAAAGCGGCGATGCTTGTCTTGTACCGCTTGTATTTCTTCCACACCGCTTTGAAATAATCCTCACGGACGCGGCGGTTTGAGCTCGTCCGCCAGTTTACCCAGCCTGCATCGGTCACTTCAACCGAATCCCCGTTTTCATCGAGAATGTATCCGAAATCCAAATCAACATCGGTGAGTTTGCGATAGACATCCGAAGCCGTTCCGGTGATACTCCCGGAAAGAGCCAAAATCTCTTCCTCCGCTTCGGAGAGAACATGTTCCTGCAGCAGATACATATCGTCGTACGTTTTGCGGTAGGGTTTCAATTCAGGATTTTTGTCGATATATTTGTGTAGCGTCTCTTGAGGAATCTGCAGTAATTCCGGTTCCACCCAAGCTGTCTTTTGGCTTAAGTCCGTAGAAAGAAATTCCAACTGCTGCATCCGGCCGCCCCATTCCGAACTTCCCATATCGACATGGAAATTGAACATCGCATAGGTCCAGGCTCTCTCAAGTCTGCCCATGATGCTTTCAGTGAGTTTACTCATGGCTATGAGACTCTTCGGTGGGTCCGTTGCTTTGTCTCCCGCGAATGTCCCCTTGAATGACGGCAGTTTCTCCACGTCCGCCCGGATACCATCCATGTCCGCTTCCCAGGCCTTGACGCTGGCATAGACGTGCTCGGGCTTCCATTTGTACTTGTCGTCGATTTCAGATCGCTCTGTGGCGAAAACAGACGTGCCCAAAGCTGCGAACAGCAACACAATGGCGATGATAATGTTTCGGTAGTGCATGATGTCTTCCTTTGTTGTTGGTACAGACCAGAATGATTATATCTAAGTTTTATAGTGCTTTGGGAAAAGAATCCCCGACGGTTCAGCAGCAGAAACCGCCTCTTGTCAAATCCGTAGCTAATTTTACAATATAACTTTATGAAGATAATAAGTCAAGTTTTCTGTTATATTGTGGCATATCAAACGCTCTCGCGGGAACGGTTTCAGGTCACTTGCATAAAGAGTCCGCGAAGTGTTATATTATAACACACCCGCCGCGGCATGCGTCCCGCGTGCCCAGGGTAGCACACAATCCGTTGAAAAAGGAGACCCTTATGGAAAATTTGATTGCTTTCTGTGGTATATATTGCAACGATTGCGATGCCTACATCGCCACACAAAACGACGACGATGTAAAGAGAGCGCAGGTTGCGGCAGAGTGGTCAAAGCAATGGAAAGCTGAATTCAAGCCAGAAGACATCAACTGCGACGGCTGTACTGCGGAGAGTAGCAGGCATTTTTCTTATTGCAATGCCTGCGAAGTCCGCACATGCGGAACGAAGCGGGGGGTTATCAATTGTGCGTATTGCATAGATTACGCTTGCGATAAACTGGACGTTGTGTTTAAAGCTGCTCCGCAAGCAAAAGTAACTTTGGACGGAATACATGGAACTTTGTAAGCATCATACAAGATGGAAATCCGCTCTTTCAGTGATTCTCATTATCCTGACAGCGGTTATCATCTTCGCACCCGCGCCCGGCTTCTCCGCTGGACGAGGCCGAGTCGGGCAGATGCCGGACTACCCGACCCAGTACCCCCTGATGGAAGACACACGGCTGATTATGCTCGGGGAACCTGTCGTGACGCTGACCGAAGAGCAAAAGGCGATTATCTCCTTCAAAACAGCCATGCCGTGCCCGGCAACCCGCGTTTACTTCGGCATTTTCGAACCTGACCAGCAACTTCCGCTGCCCCGGTATCGCCACCTGTCGAAAGAACACCTCAAGGAATACAGCACCCAGCATCAAGTCACCATCGACTTGAAAAAACTGATGCGAAAAAGCGTCGATGTATCAGGCATGAAAGAAAAAGGCGGCGGTGTCGTCGCGTATCGCATCGAAATCTACAACCCCAACGAGGCGACCGCTTGTTTCTATGACCGACGTTTCGCATTCCGTGACACATCAATCGTTCCCACGATTATCGAAGGCCCGTTCGTGGACAGAATCACGGAAACCAGCGCGATGATTTCTTGGGACACAGATTTGCCTGTCTCCGGAAATGTGCATGTTGATGGCCGCGTGATTCCCGCAGGCAATAACACACCAACGACGCACTTCGAGGTTCATATTACGAATCTTGAACCCGGTGGCGTCTATCCGTATCACGTGGAAATCAATACAGACGCATTCGCGACATCGAGCCGCGACTTTTCCCTCCGCACTCCTGAGCGCAATGCCACCGTTTTCACCTTCGCCGTCATGGGCGACTGCCGCGAGGGAATCGGTGGCGGTGAACGAGATTTTGGCGGCGTCAACTTGAAGACGCTGCGCAAATTCCTGATAGATACTTATCATGCCGGTTCTGATTTCGTCATTATCACTGGCGACCTCGTGGACGGTTATACCACCAGCGCATTGGATTTTCGAATGCAAATGAAAGCCTTCAAAAATGCCTGCGAACCCGTGGCTCATTACCTCCCCATCTACGAAGTCATGGGCAATCATGACGTAGTCGTTGATAAATACGACGATGGAAGTAAATGGAGTATTCGATTCGACAAGCAAGGTGATGTCAGCAGTGAAGCGATTTTTGCTGATGTTTTTGTCAATCCGACAAACGGCCCCATGCCGCAGGTAGATGGAGCGCCCACCTACAAGGAAAACGTTTACTATTTTGACTACGGCAATAGTCGCTTCGTCGTCATGAACAATAATTACTGGTGGGCGGATCGTTGCGAAGATTTGGGCGGCAATTTGGAAGGTTACGTCCTCGATGATCAATTCGAATGGCTGAAAGAAGTCTTCGCCGATGCGGCAACGAACTCATCTGTCGAGCATCTGTTCCTCTTTGCTCAGGAGCCCATGTTCCCCAACAGCGGACATACAAAAGACGCCATGTGGTATCACGGCGGCGACCCAGATAAAAATTGGGGGCACGACCGCACGTATGTCGTCCAGCGCCGCGATGAAATCTGGCAGGCGTTTGTCGCAACAGGCAAAGCCGCTGCAGGTCTTTTCGGCGATGAACACGGCTACTGCCGCATGCTTGTTTCGCCGGATTATGACTCCAAATTCGCGCACGAAGCATGGCATATTGTCTCCGCCGGAGCAGGCGCGCCCTACTATACCCAATCAAAAGATGTTCCGTGGACGGATTGGGTGAAAGCTTTCAGCACGCAGCTCAATTACGCTCTTATCAAAGTTGACGGTCAGAAGGTTTCTCTCGAAGCGCGCAACTTCACCGGCGAAATCATCGACGAGGCGGTTCTGGTCGAGTAACGGCCATCTCCGAAGTGAAACATTTCCCGAAACAGCCGCTCTGATTCATAAGGAAAGGGTTATTTCTCATTGCGGAGGATAGATATGAAAAAGGGTCTGTTAATCGTTCTTTTCGCGGCTATGTTGGCCGCGCCGGTTTGGGCACGCACCGAACGTTTCGACAAGGTGATTGACAAAGCGTTCGATGCTTCCGGGCTGAGTCGGGTCAGTATCAAAGCCGAGAACTTGCGGGTGGAGGGTTGGGATGTGGATTCGGTCGTTATTCACGCCGAGTACCACGTCAAACGAAGCGGCTGGTTCCTGTCTGGCAGTGAATCCTACGATCTTGATATTCGACAATCAGGTTCGACGCTCAGAATCTGGGAAGAACAGGAAGGCTCCGGTATCTTCGGCATCATGATGAACCGCACATCCCGCAACCGAGTCGTGGTTCGGGTGCCTCACAGCATCGCGGTGGACGTGAAGGGGGACGATTGCTCGCTTAGCCTCTTGGATTTGAGCGGCTCTGTCCGTGTCGAATTTGATGATGGCCGACTGCGCGCCGAAAATATCACCGGGCCGGAATTCCGCGTTCGCTTCTCGGACGGCAGCGCCAAACTTTATCAGGTTCAAACGTCATTGGACGTCGAATTCGACGACGGTCGATTTCAACTGCACGACGGCGAACTTTCGCGCTTAAGGTTACACTTTTCAGACGGGCGCGCGGAGTTAGATGCAGGCGTCTCCGGCGAAGGACCTTACCGGGTGCGATTCGATGACGGACGGTTCGAATGGACATTCCCCGAAGGCACCGCCGCGGACATTGAAGCCAAAATGTCAGACGGCGCGATTACGACCGATTTTCCGGGCTTGAAACGGAATCGCCATCACGACAAATTCTATTATTCTTTGGGAGGCGGTGGGCCATCCATCAACATCCGGGGAGAAGACGGGCGCATCTATCTTGAAGCCTACCCGGAAAAGAAAAAGCGAGTCGATTAAAAAATCTCCCCCCGCATGTGGGGGAATTAAAGGGGGGTTCCTTATCAATCGCGTGCGGGGGGATGTCAGGGGGGTCTCCTTATGAATTCGCCGCGAGTGGGTGCCCTCACCTCTCGCGTAAAACCAATACTTAACTCAATTCTTAATCACATACCTCTCCCTCGGCGCAACCGAACACCAACCCACCGACTCATCCCCCGAGTAAGCGATAATCCCCGGAGCCTCACCTGAGTTCACGATTTTTTTCATCGCCCTCTTGTTGCCCGCGCCCTTTTGTTTTTCGAATTCGGCACGCGTCAATCGAAACCACATGCACCAGCATCCCGCGCACGCCCCCTTCGGCCCAAAGAGCTTTTCAAAATCTTTCCATCTTTCAGGCGTCAGTGGATGGAAAGTCATATCTTTACCTTCCATTCTATCTTGATGGTATCTGTTTTTACTCTAAGTTAAAAACAATTTCGTGTAAAATCTTCTTTGCACTGTCGTCCACTTTCTGCGCCGTTGATGCATACTTGACCGCTATCGCTGCCAACGCTGAGGCTTTCCAAAAATTGTCTTTTATTGTCTTTGCCACTTGAAGGGCTTGGTCGAATTGCCCCACTTTCGCATACTCGTCCGCTATCTTGACCGATGCTGAAGCCTTGAAAAAGCTATTCTCTGTACTTCTAGCTATTTGAAGGGCTTGGTCGAATTGTCCCGCTCTCGCAAACTCTTCTGCTATCTTGGTTAACGCAAAGGCCTTCCAAAAGTCTTCTTTTATTGTTCTTGCCACTTGAAGGGCTTGGTCGAATTGTCCCGATCTCGCATACTCGCCCACTATCTCGGCTAAAGCTGAAGCTTTAAAATAGTCCCTATAATAGCCCTTTATTGCCCTTGCCACTTGAATAGCTTGGTCAAATTGCTCCGCTTTCGCATATTCGCCCGCTATCTCAGCCAATGCTGAGGCCTTCATATAGTAAGACTCAATTGTCCTTGCAACTCGAAGAGCTTTGTCGAATTGTCCCATTTCCGCATATTTGCCCGCGATGTCAACCAACGCTGAGGCCTTACCAGAGTAAGACTCGATTGTCCTTGCTGTCTGAAGGGCTTCTGATAAGATTTCCGTGGCCTTGCCCTTTTCTCCGACTTCGAAGTACTTACCAGCTACCTCAAATAATGCTGTGGCTTTAGCGTCGGGATCCTCTATTATTCTAGCCGCTTGAAGTGTTTCTAATATTATCTCAAGGGCTTTCTCCTTTTGACCTACTTTCACAACCAACGCAAAAGCTTTATCGTACTTAATTATTCGTAGGGCTTCTGATAGAATTTCAATAGCCTTCTCTTTCTGCCCCGCTTCCGAAACTTTGTTCGATATTCCAGCTAAAACTGAAGCCTTCACAGTATCATCTTGTATTGTTCTTGCTACAAGAAGGGCTTGCTCGAATTGCTTTGCCGCCGTATACTTGCCCGCTATCTCAGACAATGCTATTGTTTTAGACCCCACATACGCCATTGTCTCAGCGACAAAAATAGCACACACTTTGGGATCTTGTTCGGCTTCTGCTTTTCTTCTTGCGAGGGGCAAAACAACATCTCTGAATGACTGGATTGAATACGGTCCGATTTTCGCTTTCCCTTGAGCAATCTCCACAGCCAGTTGGGACGATGGGTATTTTGAGGTTATCCGTTCCAGTTTTGTCAGGGATTTTTCGTAAAGTTTGAAGGCGTCAACGTAGCTTGTCTCCTCGACCTCTTGAGCCGATTTAATGAGCTCAGAAGCTTCGACAAAAAGCTTGTTCGCTTTCTCATCTGGCGTTGAACAACCTGCCAATAGGATTATCGTCAAGCAAGCAACAAGGAAATAGTATAATGACTTTTTCATTCTTTGCCTCCACTGATATACTGTCATTTTTCAGATGAGTTTACGAAATCGAGACCGGATCGACATCAATTTCAATCTCGACGCCGGGTTCTCCGCGAGTGCGTTTGAATTCGTCGCGGGCTTGTTTAACTGCTCGGCGAAGGTTCGTGCCGCTTTCGTCTATCGAGCGCGGTGAACGGACAAGCAAATGATACCGAATCTTGCCGCGCAGTTTATACAGAATCGCCGGAGCCGGCCCCAGCGTTTCAACGCCGCCATTTAGTTTTATCAGCGAACGGAAACGCAGCGCGGCTTTTGCGACTTTGCTTTCTTCCTTTCCCGCAAACTTCACTAATACAAACCGCGCATAGGGAGGAAAATTCGCCGCCTCGCGTCTGTGCAGTTCTTCCTCAGCGAGTTTCAGCCAGTCCTGTTCAATAACAGACTGCAACACCGGATGCTCCGGCGCGAAAGTTTGCATCAACACTTTCCCCCTGCGCCCTCGACGACCCGCGCGACCGGACGCCTGAATCAGCAACGCCGCGCCGCGTTCGGCTGCTCTAAAATCCGGATAAAAAAGTTCCGTGTCCGCCGACACCACGCCGACCAATTGCACGCCCGGAAAATCCAATCCCTTTGCCACCATCTGCGTGCCGAGTAAAATATCATAGTCGCCCGCCGCGAATGCCGCTATCATTTTCCCATGCGAGCCTTGGCGGGACGTCGTGTCCAAATCCATGCGCAACAAACGCGCTTCCGGAAAATGGAGCGCGAGCTCTTCTTCCAATCGCTGCGTGCCGATGCCTTCATAAACAAATTCCGGCGCACTGCATCGCGGGCACGTGTCCGGCACTTCTTCGCGGCGGTCGCAATAATGACAGCGAAGATTACGGCCTTTTCGGTGATACGTCATACTCACCGCGCAATCATCGCACTCGGGAATAAATCCGCAGCGGCGACAGATCAAAAACGGCGCGTATCCCCGGCGATTCTGAAGCAATATCGCTTGATCCCCATTCGAAAGGATCGTTTGAATTTCGGTGACCAATTCATCCGATAGCGGCTCCAGTTTTTTATCGTCTTCCTGCTGGCGCGAAATAATATGTATTTCAGGTAACACCGACCCGCCGACTCTGTCAGGGAGTTTCAAAAATTCATACTTGCCCTGACGCACCTGATAAAGCGTTTCCATGCTGGGCGTGGCGCTGCCCAAAAGCGCGACGGCTCCTTCGAAATGCGCACGCACAAGCGCGGCATCGCGAGCGTGATAATGCGGCGCGGGTTCTTCCTGTTTGTAGCTTGCTTCTTGTTCTTCGTCGATGACGACAAGCCCCAGATTTTTCAGCGGCGCGAACACGGCGCTGCGCGCGCCAATCACCACCGGATAGTCGCCGCGCAAAATCCCTCGCCATAAATCATAGCGCACCGCCGGAGATTGCCCGCTGTGCTGAATCGCGACGCGATTTCCGAACGCCGCATGAAAACGCGCCCACACATGCGGCGTCAGCGCAATTTCCGGCACCAAAACGAGCGCGGTTCGCTTGGCGTGAAGCACATCTTTTATCGCTTCGATATAAACCTGCGTCTTGCCGCTGCCGGTCACTCCATAGAGTAAAAACGCTTTGAATTTTTCGCTTGACAGCGCAGGCTTGATTTGGGACAGCGCATTTTCCTGCGCTTCAGTCAGTTGTTCCGGCGTAGAAATTTCAGGCGCATTTTCACGCGACGGCTCCCACCGTGAGACTTCCTCGAGTCGCAACTGAACAATTCCCGCATTCAGAAGAAAGCCCAGAGCTTGACGGCGTGCGGACGAAACGCCTCGCAGAAGTTCAGTGCGTAAAATTCCGTCCGGCCCGGCTTCCATGACATCCCGAAGTACGCGCTGCTGACTGCGCTTATCAAGGTTCGCCAAAAGCGCGCTGGAATCTTCGGAAGTTTTATTTGCGCCAAGCGTGACGAACGCTTCCATCTTCGACTTGATGCGCGGCGGCAGAAGCACCGGTCGCAATGAAATTATTCCGGCTTCTTTCAGACGGCGAACTTCCGGCAGCAAGCGCGAAACCCCGAGAGCTCGCCGGAGCGCCTGCGGCGTCAGCGGCCCGGATTTCAGAGCGTCAATGACACGCTCGGCGTCCGCATGCCGGCTGCAATAGTCCCGCCATTTCTCACCTTCCGGATGCTTCTCAAGAACGAAACGCTGCTGCTCATCCAATGTGATTCCCGCCGGTAGCGCCGCCTTCAAAACATCCCCCCACGGACAAAGATAATAATCCGCCATCCAGTGCGTGAATCGTAAAAGTCCCGCGCTAAAAACCGGCTTGCTGTCTAAAATTTCTGAGACAGGTTTTGTGGCGCGCGCGTCAGGTGTTTTGTGTATTCCCACAATAAAACCGGTGACGCGACGGTGCCCGAATGAAACAAGCACGCGCTGACCCGGCTGGGCGCGCGCAATCATTTCCTCCTTCAGGCCATAACTGAAAGAGCCCGGAACAGCCGGGACAACAACCTCCGCAGTCGCTGGATAATTAGCGGTTATTTGTTTCGAAATCTCAGGCGTAGCGGCACTCCTTCGAATCCGTAAGCTTCACGCAGCCTGCGGGAAAGAAAACGCTTGTACGGCTCATAGACAAGATCGGGATGGTGGGAGAAAAAAGCAAACGTAGGCGGTTCAATCTCGACTTGCGTCATGTAAGTCTGTCGCATATCTTTGCCTTTCGTCGATGGCGGAGGGCGATGCTTCATGACGGCTTCGAGGAAACGGTTCAATTCGGCAGTCGCAATGCGTTTCTGTCGTTCTTCAAAAACGCGAATAGCGGTTTCCAAAAGGCGATGGATGCGGGTTTTTTTCAACGCGGAAATGAAAAGAATCGGTATATAACTGTAGGTAGCGAGGCGTTCGCGCAGATCTTTTTCGAAACGAATCGCTGTGTGTTCATCTTTTGCCACCAAATCCCATTTATTCAAAGCGAAAATTAAACCTTTTCCGAGCACCGCCGCCTGTTCGAGAATCTCAACATCCTGCGCGACAACCCCGTCAACCGCGTCAATCATAATCACCGCGATATCGCATTCGCGTATAGCGCGTTTACTGCGCAGCGTGCAGAAAAATTCGACCGCTTCTTTTATTTTCGTACGTCGCCGCAAACCTGCCGTGTCAATCAGCGTCATTTTCTGACCGTAGTAGGTCAAGATAGAATCCAAACTGTCGCGTGTCGTCCCGGCGACAGGTGTGACGACGCGTTCCGACCGACCTAAAAGCGCATTCACCAGCGATGACTTGCCAACATTCGGGCGACCGACAACCGCGATGCGCGGGCGTGGCCGAGCAACTTCCTCGCCGGAACCGGCTTTAGGCAGTTTTTCCACAATCGCATCGAGAAACTCCGCGACACCTCGGCCTCCGACCGCGCTGCATGCGAACGGTTCGCCCATCCCCAAGGAATAAAAACCGGCGACTTCCGGTTCGAGTTTCGCGCCGTCCACTTTATTGACGACGAAAATAACTGGTTTGTTGCCGCGCTGCAAAATCCGCGCGATGTCGATATCCACGTCCGAAACACCGATGTGCGCATCAGCGACGAACATCACAATAGCGCATTCATCAAGCGCGAACATCACCTGCTCGCGGATAGCCTGCTCGAAAATGTTGCCCGAGGACGGCACCCATCCACCGGTATCCATGACAAGAAACGCTCGACCGTTCCATTCGGCTTCAGCTAAATGGCGGTCGCGGGTCACGCCGGATTCGGCGGCGGTCACGGCTTTACGGCTGCCGATAATGCGATTGAAAAGCGTGGATTTGCCCACATTCGGGCGTCCCACAATAGCTACAACGGGAAGAGACATCATTTCTCACGGGTTTAAGTATGGCTCAATATACAATAACGAATGGTGCTTGTCAAACAATTCTCCTCATCGAGACAGGCATTGAGACACCCATAAAATAAAAAGCGGGCGGGCACACAAGCCCACCCCCCTATAAATTTCTCACGCGGTGTCAGTTGCTTGCAGTCGCCCCATTTCTCGCCGCGAAGAATCTCCAGATTCGCCCGGAAAATAGAATAGGCATTCGAAAGCCGTTTTGCGCGAGAGGCTCAAGGCACTCACTCGCGGTGATATTCTTATTGTAGGCGCTCATTCGCGGCGGATTCTAACAGTAGTTCCGGCCGGGTTACGCGCGCTAATTTCATCGTTTAGCCCACGGGAACCTGCGCTGAACCCGGCTCGGCGAATTATCGTCTCCCCTTGTCCATGTCAGGACGAGGGTTTTTTGTATTGAGCTTTTTCCCTGGATGCGGGCAATATGAGCCTATCGAGTGAACGAAATTGCAGGATGTTTAGCTTGACGAACCACCTTATATACCTGTATATACCCGTGCAACTTTATAATTAATCAATAAATATGTCGCATGAATGAAAGATGGTATGGCTATTGCGTGAATAGAAACTGGTATTGGTTTGGGCCACAAACCTTTTTAACTGAGATTGCGGAGATTCACACTTAACATGTTATACTAAGGAGGTATGTCATGAAAGCAATTTGGACACTGCTCGTAGTCGCTATCATTACTATGGGCATGACCGGAGTCGCCACTGCCGGCGCCAGCGCCAACCATCAGGTCACGGTAACGGTGAACTTCATCAACGAGCTGGCCATCACCGGCGGTAACATCGAGCTGATCATCAGCACCGCCACGGCGGGTTCCGAACCGAACGCCGACACGGTCGCCACTTGTACCATGGCTTGGACGACCACCGACACGACCAAGAAAATCACCGCAGCCACAAATCTGGAGTCACCCACCTACACCCTGCAGGTTACGGCCATCAGCGTCACGGGTGGATCAGCCACCGCTCCGGTGACTCTATCCACGACCCCCACGAATTTCGTGACCGGCGTGGCGGAAACCACCGGGGGCTGCACATTGAGTTACGTGGCATCCACCACCGCATCGTTAGGGAAGGGCCAGGACGTACATACCGTCACGTACACCATTGTGGCCGTTTGATGTAGCATGATGTATGGACACGTGCTATAGAATCATGAATCTTGCTGCCCAGCGCGTGTCTGTGCTCGCTGCACTGGTACCTTTTTTTCGGCGAAGCGTGGGGAGCCGATGTCACCATCCTTGAGCGAGGATATGGACCTGTCCATTTCCTCGCTCAGGGCGGCGTGATAGTAGGCTGCGTCAAATGATAAACCGCACCTGTTTGAGAAGAGTCACTGGAGTCTGACATAGGGGGAGAGCACGGCACAAGCGAGCTACGCCATAACAAACCTTAGCACGAACGTTCACGCCGTGATTTTTTTTGCGGGATGTGGGTCGGTACCGGTAAATGTTTCCATTTCATGATTGCAGCAGGCTAAGCGAGCACAGGAATGGCTTGAAAATAAGCGGGTTACACAATATAAGAGAAAATAGACTCCGGCATAGAACTTACTATGATAAGTAGCCAAGATACGAGACATTGCGAAACGAACATGTTCAAAGAACCATGAAATCTGTGATGAATCGCGCTACCGTGCTCGCGGCTCTGCTGCTCTTCTTCGGCGAAGCGTGGGGAGCTGATGTCGTCATCGTGGGCGGCGGTGTGGACCTGACTATTTCCTCGGCTACGGCGGGACAGGAACCTAATTCGGTAACCGATGAGACCTGCCAGCTCCAGTGGTCAACGCTGGTGGCCGACCCAACGCAGAAGATCACCGCGCAGACAAATTTGGCAAGTCCGAATTTCACGCTCACTGCCGAAGCCGTGAGTGTGTCTGCTGGTGATGGAACCTCGGCGGGCGAAGTGACAATTTCTTCGACCGCCCAGGATTTTGTCGTCAGTATTCCGCCGGATGTGCCTGCCGTCGATCCGGGAACCTGCACTCTGCGCTATACCGCTTCAGCGACTGCTGCCGACGGAAAAGGAACGGATATACATACTATCACTTACACCATCGTGGACCAGGGAGCTCGTGGATGGAGAGAGCGCAAACAGGAAGATCTTGACAGGAGGATAGAATGATACGAATGATAAGACTGACATGGCCTTATCCAATTCTCCTCGCCGCACTAATCTTGCTTGTGTCGCTGCGCGGCGAGGCAGGAATTACGGTGGGGTCGCTGTGCATCGAAAAGGAAACCCGTCCCGGTGAATCGTATCAGGGGACGATTACCTTGGCGAACAACGACAGTATAGCGCGGTACGCTGTTATCTATCAGACCGATTACCTGTGCTTCAGTGACGGGAGCAATCAGTTCGGTGATGCGGGCGAGTTGGAGCGCTCCAATGCCAACTGGATCACTTTCAGCCCTCGTCGGGTGGAAGTTCCGGCCTATCAAAGTTCGCAGGTCAGCTACGAGGTTAGGGTTCCCGACGATTCGTCGCTGATTGGAACCTACTGGAGCCTGCTCATGGTTGAGGAGATCGATCAACTTGACGATTCACTAAGCAAATTGAGCCGCGATCAGGTAGCCGTGCGGCAGGTGATCCGGTACGGGATTCAGTGCATCACGCACATCAGGAACACCGGCGACCATCGGTTGAGTTTCACCGGAGCGCAGTTGGTTGTGCGAGAAGACGATGAAAAAGAGTTGCAGGTGGATGTCGAGAATATCGGCGAGCGGTGGGCCGTGCCGATGGCATGGATGGAACTCTATGACGGGAACGGTCACCACATGGGCCGCTTTGGAAGCGAAAGAAAACGTATTTTTCCGGGCACGTCTGTGAGGTTTCGGATAGATCTCGGCAACACGCCCAGCGGGAAATACAAGGCTTTGGTTGTTTTGGATAATGGGGGTCAAAATGTCCTTGGGGCCAAGTACGATTTGGAATTCTAAATTTTGCGATGCTTTTATTCTTCGTTTCTCAGACTCGCATTTTCACTGACAATCGCGACTCGGGTCGTAGCTGGGGATGCGGGACTCCATGTTGAAGCAGGCGATTCGACCTGCGTGGAGGTCGAAGTTCCCACACTTCTGACGCGGGCTTTTCTCGTTACAAATCCATCCCAAGAGCATCGCGAAATCCTGGAGGATGTTCTGCTGCCTGAAGGCTGGCAGCTCATCGGTCGGGATTCTTCATTTTCACTCGCGCCAAATCAGCGCGATCTGCGCTTGATTGGCATTGTCATTCCCGCGCACGCTGCCCCCGGCCACTATCGGCTGACCTACCTCGTCAGAGATCCAGCAGACTCAGCGATTAGCAATCGGTGTGAGACCGAGGTGGTCGTCCTTCCGGTCGTCAAATTGGAAATCACGCCGATCGAGGTTCTCCAGCGGGTTCTCGCGGGCGATGAATACAGTGCGCGGTTTCGAGTCACACATCACAGCAACACGTCCTCTCTCATCACTCTGGACATTCACGGTCCAGCGGAGTTTCCTGTCCGGTTGAGCTGTTCGCAAATGCTCGCCGGGCCGGGCGAGAGCAAGGTGGTCACTGCCGTCGTGAAGACCGACCGGAACACGCAACAACTTGGCAAACACTGGCTTGTATTCACCGCGAGCATTTCAGATTCTCTCGACAAACAGGTATCAGCTATGGCCAGCACCATGACGGAGGTCATCCCGCGAGCACCCCCGCCAGAGAATTTTTATCATCACGTGCCCTCGAAGGTCGCTGCAAAGTTTGTCGGAGGTGACGATGAAGGCGGTTTTCTGGTGGAGTGCTCCGGTACGGGGAAGCTCGACGAGAAAGGCAGGTTCAGAGTTGACTATCTGTTTCGAGGACCGCGGGATATCGAACGAATAGTTTTTGGAATGCGCGACGAATACTACGTGGGTTTGCGCAGCCGGGCGGGAGAACTGCGTTTAGGGGATCAAACCTTCCGTTTTACGCCGCTTTTAGAACGGAGTCGTCTGGGACGAGGTGCAGGAGGCTCGATGAGTAACGGACAATTTTTCGGAGGAATCCATTCGTTTAAAGCGCGGGGGAAATATCCGGAATTGGAAGAGACGGCGGCATTTGCGGGATTCAAAGCGGGAAGGAACGCAAAAATCAGAGCGAATTTCTTAAGTAAGAAAACGAGCACCTTTCATCGCAATATGTTTGGTTTTTCGTCGGTGATAACGCCGCTGCGTAATCTTGAAACAGAGCTCGAATACGCTTTGGGCGAAGGAATAGAAGATGAAGGCAAGAAAGTCGGCGCATTTCGTGCCCGGATAGGCGGCGATTTCAGAGTCGCGAAAATCGCAATGGAAAAGATATACGCGGATCCGAAT
>CBDVDL010000003.1:0-23902 GCA_965372735.1 uncultured Alphaproteobacteria bacterium
ATAGGTGACCATTTGAAATCAGCCATGTCGATTCCTAATACTCCTTCACCTTCTCCTCGCCGTTCAACACACGAAATGCTCCCGCCGCCAGCGCTGTCATCTCTCGCTCGCCGGGGAAAACAAAGGTGCGTCCCAACCATCGAACATAGGAGCGCAGGACTTTGCGGAAGTGATGCGAATGAATGAGGCCGCCGGTCAAAATCACCGCATCAACTTTCCCTTTGAAAACCGCGGCGCACGCTCCGATTTCTTTCGCAATCTGATAAATCATCGCGTCGCGCACAAGCCGTGCGTTCTCATCTCCTTCGTCAATCATCTCTTCGACTCGCACCAGCGAATTCGTGTCGAGGTATCCGGCGAAACCGCTCTCGTGTGTGAGCAAGTGCAGAAGCTGTTCCTTTGAATAATCTCCGGACGTCGCCATATCAATTAGAGGCCCAACCGGAACCGCGCCGGCTCTCGTCGGGGAAAAAGGTCCCATGCCTAAGAGCGCGTCATTGACATCGACGATTTTTCCTCCCTCGACGCACGCGACGGAAATTCCGCCGCCGAGATGCGCCACAATAAGCCGAGTACGGCTTAAAGGTTTGCCGAGTTTATATGCAGCAAGATGCGCGCACGAACGGATATTCAGAGCATGCGAACGACAGCGCCTTGTAATTCTCGGCACGCCGGAAACCCGCGCGAGTTCCGTGAAGTTGTCCACCGTAACCGGATCCACGACATAAGCGGGGACTCTCCATTTCTGCGCAAAGATTCTTGCCAGAGGAGCTCCTAAGTTCGACGCATGAGCCGACCAGCGTTCGGACAAAAGCTCGTCAATCATCGAATCACTGACATGATACGTGCCGCCTTCGAGTGGCCGAAGCGGCCCTCCGCGCCCGACGACCGCCGCAGGTTTCCACTGGGTCAATTTATCACCGAGCAAAGCGGTGATTTCTTCGGCACGCTTATCCAAAACATTCCTCGGACGCGCGCCGATTCCCTTTGGATGTTCGACCGTATGCTCCCAGCGACTCCTCTTCGGCCCGAAAAAAGCAAGCTTCGTGGACGTGGAGCCGGGATTAATGACAAAGACAAGCGAAGAAACCATACTTGTGCTTCCTTTGTTTATTCGAAGACAATCGCTTTCATATTTACGTTGAAGGCTGGCAGTAGAATCTTCCGAAAATCGCTCCACCCTTCAGCGGGAATCGTGTGCATTTTCAGATGAACACGACATTGCGCCGTCACCGCTCCGTCCTCAGTCGTAATACTCTGCGCGAAACTACCGTAACTATTTTGAACAGTGGCGTTACCCGGCACATGAACGACCTTCCATTCATCGGGATATTCCGCACGCACCTCAAATCGCCATTCGCCAATCGCTTTCAAGAAAAGCGGTACATCACGCTTACTTTCAGCAAGGTTGAAATCTTTCGGAAGAAACGCCTTGCCCAGAGCATCACCGCCCGGCAGTGGAAGCGTTCGCAGAGCTGTGACAGAATCGCGGACATCCGGCAAATTCAAATCGAACGCCAGTTCGCTTTCGAAACCGGACATCATGCGCACACGAACGTTTTCGACTTTCACACCCGGCCAGTAATCCTTCATCAAACCCACGAGGAATTTCGGTAAATCTCCGTTTCTCATTTTCCCATAATAGTTGAGCGCTCCTGAAAAACGCCAGACGCCCTCGCCGCAAGCGCTATCGCTCTCACCGAGTTTCCACGTCACGAAAAGCTCTGACAGTGTGGGCTGTACCATCCACGGCAGCGGTTCGAGATTGTACAACATGCCGTCTTTCAACTGGATAAAATATCCGCCGCCCGTTTCCTGCCGCAAGCATTTCCCGGCTGGTTTGGTGACATCGAGATACCGTTCTCCGCCGTCGGTCCCGACAACCACCCACGCTTTGGAGAAATGCTGAAGACTCGGCACATCCACCGGATTCGGAAAAATCAGCGCGATTTCCGCATCGAGTCCAGCCTCTCTCGCCAACGCCACATAGAGCGCACACAAGTCGAGCGAATGACCATAGCCGCTTTCAAAAACCCTCGCCGCAGGGCGCACGGTGCGATAAAACAGCGGATAGTCATATTCGATATGATTGAAGCGTTCATGCAGATATTTTTGCAATGCTTGAGCGCGGCTCTCTGCGCTGAGTTCGCCTACTAATTCCTCTGCGACCATACTCCGCATTTGCGGCGTCAATTCACTCCCATAGGCGATGCTCAGAACCAAAGGCTGCAAAACCGCGTTCCAATTCGCTGCATTGGAAAAACTCACGCGCGGACGAAAACGAAACGCGAACGGCTCGGCATCCGGATGCCACGCGCGGGGTAATCTATCCATGCGCCAGAAATAGCGGTCGTTGCCATTCGCCGAACTCTTCTGAGCTGCAGGCGCGCCATTCGCTTCTTTAATCTGCAGCGACGTGCCCGCCGGAACATCAACGGTGAGTTCCTGCCGGAGCACCGGATTGCGTCCTCCGAAAAGAATCGTTTGCGAGAAGCCATTGCCTAAGGGTTCTTTATCCGTCAGCGTGTATTCAAAGTAGGTAATCGCTCCGGGTTCCAAACCCAACAGCGTCACTACCATATCTTGAAAAGCGACATAATCCGGCGCCGCGCCGACCGCAGATGGTGTAACGCGGTTGAAGCCGTTCGGAGTTGTGTCCACGATTTTGCCACCCGGCATGTATGTGCGGCTGATCGTGACAGATAAATCCTGACGAACCGAATCGTAATGAATCAGCGGATCGCCGTAATGATCACACGCCCAGAAATTGCTCAGGAGCCGCACAATTTGCGTGTGCACTTCGCACCGGCCATCCGGCAAAAGCTTATAGCTGTCGCTCCTGTACATATCGACGACATCTCTATCGGTGTAGCTCTCAGCTTCCGCGCGAGTAACAAGAATATCATCAATCTCAGCCGCCTGAGCAAGACCCGTGAATCCCCATAGAACAGACAGCAAAAACGCTGTGTATATGAAATGCTTTTTCATCAGTTGCCTCCCCGGAAAGTCCAAACAGTTTCGGCTTGTTTTTTCATCAGCTCCTGAACAGCGATGAGCTCGGTGTACTTGTCTTTCGAAACCGTTCGTTCTTCTTGTCTGTAAACGCTCGTGTTTTTCACGCGTCCACTCTTGACAGTTACATCCTGTGTGAAAGAAGCGATATTACTCTCCGCGGTTGCCTCGTCGATTGGATTTGCAAGCCGCAATCCCGACGGCAGTTTGATTTCTTCGTCAAGTTGAATTATGCGCGTCACCCACAAATGCGTCGGTGTTTTTCGCTCTTCATCCTTTAAGTCGAGAATTAAATTAAACGGACGCGTGTTGCCGACGATGAGCTTCAGGCCGGGTGATGACATGGACAAGAAACCTGAACTTGCACAGGCGTAGCCCGGCAGTTCGACGTCCATCGAGATTTCTATCGCCTTATGGAAATTGAGTGCGTCACCAATCTTATAGCTCTTGAGCACCGCTCCCGGATAAATTTCGCTAAGCCATCCTTCCAACATCCGGCGACGATTCGCCAGCGGCATATCACCGCCGATTCGCCGGAGTCGCGTGTCGCTGTAGCCGGTTCCGACAGCATGAATCGTCCCGACAAGGTCGCCGTTCGATTTCGCACTCCAGCGACTCGTTACTTTCATCAAACTTTCGTCAGCCTTATACGTACGAATCGCGTCCCGGTCTTCCCCTTCAGGGCTGCCGGTGACATAATGTTGTTCGCCTTCCGCGAGACTCCACAAGTCCATTCCCCACGCAGCCCACGTCGGATCAATCATCCAGAACGTTCCATCAGGACGTTTAATCGCGACAACGCAATGATTAAACTGGTCTGCGGGAATATGTTCCACGCGCGCGCCCGCCATCGTCATCGAAGGATAAACGGTGAAACCGGCGGCGCGGAGCATCCCGATACACATTCCGGCGATATCCTTGCACACGCCGCATCGGTCGCGGAATGTCATGGTCGAAGGATGAATCGTATAGCCTTCACCCTTGCCCATCGTAATCCCCGAATAGCGGATATTCTGAGCTGTCCAATGCAGAATCGCCGCGATGCGCAGACTGTCAGTACGCAAACCGCGTGTAATCTCTTCTACCTTCGCCATGATTTCATCATTCATATCGAAGATAGGTTCATTGGTCTCGTAAAACCAGCGCGCTTTTTCCGGCCAATCTTTCGCGGTCGCGATGACAACTTTCGCTATGAAATCCGGAGCATCGGGCTGGCGCTTCTGGTGAGGAATCGGACAAAGATTTTTCTTCCAGAACGTATAAACCAGATGTTCTTCTTCGTAGTAGAACGATGAAAAAACCTCGCCATTGTACACTTCGTACTGAGCGGGTTTGTCGCGCGGCACGCGCAGCACATACGCTTTTTCCATCATCGGATAATTGCCGCCGAAAAGCACGACATCATAAAAATGACCGCGCATCGGAGGAATGAAGCGTTCTTCGTCTTCGTTCGGCTGCCCGAGGTACGCGATTTGAAATCCCTTCTTATAGGTTTCAAATTCGAACGCGTCGCCGACTTCAAGCGGCGGAAGCGGCAGCAGTTTCATCCGCCCTCCCCAGCGAATCGAAGACGCTGGCGCGTACAAATCGTGCATGCCGGACAGCGCGACATTTTCCACATCGCCGTTCTTGCGATAAATGCGCACATACCGCACGTCAATCATGTTCGACGCGGGGTCGTAATCGAAACGCACCGAGCGGAATTTCTTGATTCCCTTCGGAGTCAGAATTTTCGTGAGCTTGTGCGCGACGACATGCGTCAAGCCGGTCGGTTCCATGACCAGATTCGTCGAGTCAAAAACCACGACCGCCGCCGCATCGGGATACTTTTCAGCATCACCGGCGGCATCGATCAAATCTCGTATCGGGTCTGTCTGCGCGTGCAATGGCGAGGTCAGCGACAACAGCCACAGCGCGGCGAGCCCTAAACAGATGTTTCTCAGCTTCATAAGATTCCCGTCATGTTCCTATTTTAACAACTTAATCCTTTAAAAAACAATGTAAAGAATACGTATTGAGTCATGATATAATAACAATCTTTGAGCAATTTTGCAAGTAACGAACGACACTCGCCGAAACACTCGCCGAGGCAGATCCCCTGATCTGCCCGGAATGCTAAAAATCCGCCGCGGCATGCGTCCCGCGTGCCCGGAATAATGTTGATTCATTTCCATATATACTAGCCCACACGCTCCTGCGTGTGGAACGCTAATGCTTGAATCGCCTTCGAATGGCAAAGAGGAAGAGAGCAACAAGAGTCGCCGTGCAAACCACCTGTAGCGCGGCAAGAACATCCACTCGGATGAGGTCACCACGGATAGTCTCGAATCCAATCCGGTTTAGAGAAGCGATCTGTACACTGAGCTTTAGTGAATTCCAGAAGGATTTGTAAACCTCAGAATTGATGCTGATTTTCAAGTAGGCGAAGGCGAACAGTGGGATGCTGACAAGCAGCCACAGCAGCGGACGGAGCAGGCTGCCACTGTAATTGGATAACCACTTGTAGCATGAAATGAGTGCGTAGTTCGAAAGTCCGCGGAATCCTCCACGCTGAAATCCCGCGCGCCGCCGCATTTCAAAAATGCCACGATCAAAGTCATTGGCTTTTGGATGGTCGAATTTTTCACGGAAATTCTTGGCAAGCTGTTGGTAGGTAATCGCGAGGCGGCTACTATCCACACTCTTCTTACACTTATATGTATCACTCTGATAGGTCGACGGATATTGACTATTCCATTCTAGGTATTCATCACCCGCAACCCACCGCCCGCGGATATTCGGCCATGTGCAGTTGTAAAAATTAATCTTTGAACAGTCGGTTCCTTCAAGCAGGATGCTGTGCATTTTTTTGCAGCTATGGAATACTAACTTGGAATCCTCCTGCAGGCTGTTATCACGAAGGTCAAGAACGCCGTTTTTTCAAAGATCAAATCCTTAAATTGCAGTGTGCCCCGTTCGACCTCTTGTTGTTCTTTATCTCGCTTCATGCCCTCGCCTGGCCATGTCAATGTAACGCGACCTGAGATATGACACTTAATAAAATCACCCAAAATGGCAAAGGAAACATAGCTAAGGTCAAATTCCTCTGAAAAGGTCGCCTTTTGGAACAAAGCCTCTCTCGAAAAGGTTGCCCCAAAGAATACAGCATCACTCGAAAAGATCGCCCCAGAGAACTCAGCATATTCAGAAAAGGTCGCCTCAGAGAACCCAGCATATTCAGAAAAGATCGTTTTAACAAACCAAACTTCCCCCGAAAAGATCACCTCAGGGAACTGAGCATTCCCCGAAAAGGTTGCCGCAGAGAACGCAGCATTCCCCGAAAAGGTCGCCCTTTTGAACCCAGCATACTTTGAAAAAGTCGCCCCTGCAAACTTAGCAGCCCCTGAAAATAGCGCCGTTTCGAACTGAGTAAACCCCGAAAAGATCACCTTTTCAAACAAAGCATCTCCTTTAAAGGTCATTCTTTCGAACCGGGCATCTCCCGAAAAGATCGCCCCACTGAACTCAGCAGCCCTCGAAAAGGTCGCCTTATCGAACACAACGTCTACTGGAAAAACTGCCCTTCGAAATAAATTGAAAAATGAGATACCCCGTTTATCTTTGCGCTCTATATCTGCAAACGCAACGTCTGAGAAGTCCCACACATTGGCTTTTGTCCGCCGCCACTGACGAATCTGTTTCGCCAGCGCGTCTCGAAAAGCTTGAGGGTCTTTCTTGTCCGCATCCGCATGAAAGATGCACTTGCCCGTAATGGGAAATTTATGGTCGCTATATATTTCCCGCTCACAACCTTCATAAGAACATTGGCTCATATGCAAAACCTCAGTTTAGATAATCTTAGAGTTACTGAACCGTAACATTCACCGTCTTCCCAACGAGGTCGGAGAAGCTATTCCCCTGCCGCGCGTTCAAGATGCCAGAAGCCTTCGTCGAAACAGCGCGCCCACCACCAGTCAAAAGCCCCGGCAAGGCTGTCATCCGCGCCGAGTGTTCCCAAGAGAATCAGCTTTGCGGGAGGGAACGTTCCTGAATCGATGGCTGTCACCTCGAAGACCGGATCATGGAAGAATCCCTCCGTAATAACGAGCGTATCTCCCATCTCAGGCTCATTCGACACGACAAACAGAGTTCCCGATACAGCGCCGTCGGTTTGATAAAAAGATGCGGTTAATCCACCACCGGGAGGATAACAGCTCCCTCCTTGAAAGGCGCCTTCCCATTGTCCCGCGATATCGCGGCCTGCTCCTGTTTCACGGTGAGCGGTGAAACTAACTGTCCAGCCGGGGCCGGTCGCCGTGCCTTGAATTTGTTCATCGCCAGAAGTGCCTGAGAAATTGCAGACTCCGTTCGGCGGCGTCCATATAAAATTCACGGTATCCTCTTTCGTGGTACCGGCAACGCCCCACGTGCTGTCGCCGTAGCTGACAAATCCCGTCAGGACATAGTAGCCGTCATTCGTTGGGTCGTTGCTGGGCATTTGCAGCACGAGTATGATGGACTGATCTCCACCACCGAAATCCGCGATAGCGTAATATGTCCCCGCCACATCCGGAGGCGATGGAGTACCATCATCTCCGCTATCGCAGCCCATGAAAAAGACAAGGAGAAAAGCTGTCGCCAAAACGACCAGCGTTACATGTGTGAATCGAATCATAGTAAGCTCCTTTCACTTAAAGCAAGTCGATTGATCTGTAAGGATAGATTTTATTTAATAAGCACCATCTTCCGCGTTTGCGCAAATCCCGGCGCTTCCATTCGGCAGAAATAGATTCCGGTGGGCGTTTCTGTTGCGTTCCAAGAAATCACATGCGAGCCTGCAACCATAAAGCCATCAATAAGAGTCGCCACCTCCTGCCCCAGCAAATTATAAATCTTCAATGAGACATCGGCAGCACGATTCAAACGAAAGGATATTCTCGTTGTGGAGTTGAAAGGATTCGGGTAATTGCCTTCGAGGCAAATATCAGTGGGAATTGTTGGGTTATCTTCGAAAATAGGCGATACTCTCCCCGGCAATATCAATCCCGGATCTCCGAAAAGCATACAGCCGAAAGCGGTTTGGCGAGATGGTCCACCGGAAACTCCATAGGCTTCAATGTATTCCTCTTCTGTTTGCCGCCAAATTTCCCCCAAAGTCAGAACCGAATCCGATGTTGCTCTTTCAGTCAAGATAAACCTGAAATATCGCCCTGAATATGCCCATACCACAGTACTCGATGCAAAGTAAGCAATCGCTCCACCATCCGGATTGGCAATCAGCGACGCAGCTATTCCACCCAATTCAAAGCTATTCAAACCTACGTCGTATCCTATGGAAGTCACAATCGGCATTCGATCCCCGTTCGTCAGTGGTTCGAAATCCGAAGGTTCAATTTGTAGCGCTACCGACCAAAAATTCAGGCCTCCATGACCCATGTAGGCCGCGTAGTAGCTTCCCAACTGAAAATTCTCAAGAATTTCCTCTCGATCTCCATGCCAAGGATGTCCTTCATCAAAATCCAGATAATCTCTTTCTATCGTGTAATCCTCGGGTACTAATTCAGCCAGAGGTTCTGCAAAAAGTTGCCAAAAATTGAAAGTAGCATCACTGTAGTCTGCAATTAGATGAACATGTGTTTGCCATGGCGCTATTTCGGCCGTCTCGTAGGCTACTATCTTGTCGTAATAGTTCCAGAGATAAGGAGATTGGGCGGGACTCCACGGCAATCTGCCGATGCTAAGCACAGGTATAAAGTTCGTGGATTCCGGATCCGTCGCGTAGAAGAGATCGGAGAGATAAGTAAATTCCACCTGAAAGGAGTCGATTTCCACATGCGACGGAACCACATCATGAAATCCGACGATAAAAACATCCTGAAGTTGCGGTGGCTGCCAATTTTGGCGGGCGTAGTGAAGGAATTCCTTCAGCGTCGTATCTAAGGGCGTGCCGTCACCGAATTCATTCCAGACATCTTCGACAGGCACGACCATAGAAACCCGGCCGTGCTGAGTGCGCCAGTCGGCAAGCTGGGTTATCCATGAATGTTCGTCGATGAGCTCTTGAGTTGAGACAATTAAATAGTCTGCGGAATTGGTGGGATCGTGCAGGTCTGCCGAAGCCAGAGCGGGAAGAAAAATCAGGCTCAGCAGAAGGGAGAGACACAGATAACGTGACATGATAGCTCCTTGAACTTTTGACTCTGTTTGGTAACCTATCCAGAACAGTTATCGTCGTGCAAGAGCTTTCCTCCTTTTATGAACCATTTTCAAGAAAAGAGTCTTATCGCCGCGCTATGTCTTGAGTTTTTTCTTGCGCGCGGCAGGGAAAAGGACGTTGTTCAAAAGCAACCGGTAGCCGGGGGAATTCTTATGCAGGTTAAGGTTCGTGGGCGGGTCGCCGACGAGATGCCTGTAATCTTCCGGGTCGTGGCCGCCCATGAACGTCCACGTTCCTTTACCGAAATTGCCGTGAATATATTTCACTTCGTCGGTGCCTTCCTTCTGAGCCAAGACCATCGTGGAACGCTTCAAAAAACGTTTGTGAAACGCGGTCGTCTGACCCATGAAACCCTTCACCACCGCGGTATGGCACTGCGTCAGCATCGTCGGCACCGGATCATACTTGGCGGAGAAATCGAACAGCGTAAAATAATCCGATTCTTCTACCGGCATTCGTCCCGTTTTCGGCGACACATCAATATCGGAAAATTCATACACCATCGGATTCGTCAGCAGCGTAAAATTCTCGAACGCCAGACTCTTTCCGAAATCAAGTTTGCTCTGGCAATCAGGGTCAATGCCGTCTCCATCGAACGGAACGCCGCAGATGTCCGTCCCTTCCGCGGCCAGCGCGATATCATAGGAATCCGTTCCGCTGCACATCGAAAACATGAAGCCGCCCTGCCCCATGTAGCTCTTGATGGCTTTCGCGACGGCGAGTTTCTGCTGCGATACCTTCGTAAAACCCAAACGTCGCGCACGTTCTTCCGAATTGCGCTGGCGGTCGATATACCACTGCGCGAACCGGTACATGCCGTAAAATTTTCCGTACTGTCCGGTGAAATCTTCATGGTGCAAATGCAGCCAGTCGTATTTCGACAGCTTGCCCAGGAGCACTTCTTCGTCATAGAGCCGGTCGAACGGAATTTCGGCATATTCAAGCGCAAGATTCACCGCGTCGTCCCACGGCTCCTCGGTCACTTGCTCCGGCGCATAAATCGCAACCTTAGGCGCTTTTTCGAGCAGCACCACTTCCATATTGGAATTTTCGATTTCGGAATAAATTGCACCCGCGTTGCTGATTTGCTCGCAATCCACTCCACGCAGACGGCACTGATGTTCGATTTCCGGCGCATAGTCCATCAAAAACGAGCCGCTGCGATAATTCAGAAGCCATTCGATATTCAAGCCATGTTCGAGCGCATAGAACGCCACGCCGTACGCTTTCAAATGATCCGTCTGCATCAAATCCATCGGAATGAGCAGCTTCTGCGCAAACGCTGGGAGTACCAAGACTATGCACGCAATGAATCGAAGAATTGTTTTTGCAATCATTTTATTTCCTATCTTAACCGCGGCGGCGAATCTCATGGGTTCGCCCCGAACTTAGCGTAGACGTACAGCCATGTACAGACCCGGCGGGATTTCAATTTACGGTGAATAGAGTGAGCAGTTGCGTTCAATAGACACTGAATCCCCACGCTTCACTGAATTTAGCGAGCTTTTTCCCAGACATATTATTATAGATGATTATCCAATTCAAATTTGTTCCTTTAGTGCGACCACAATAGAAAGCAAGAATTTTGCTGATGTTCTTTTTTGTCTGATAATCAATCCCTGACCAGAGCAATGGGTCAACAAATGCTTCGTTCATAGCTGGATTAATTCGCTTTAGAAATCCTGTTTGTCGTAAAGTGAATATTTGCTCATTAGTGCCGGTAGTCTCTCTTTCGACCCTTTTGTTGTGGTACTCCTGCTCACTGGCTCTTATTGATGATTCCGATTCTTTATTCTGACTAGAAAATTGGACTATTAGTAAAAACAAAATGGCAAATACACCAAGTATAATAATGATGAAGATTGCGTTTCTGCTAGTTTTTGTTCGATCCAAATTGCTCTCGAAACTACCAATCTTGCCAGGCGTGAATTCTGGTTCCGGTTCTTTTTCCCAACTTGGCGTTCTCATGACAGTCTCCTTTGTGTTAGGATTACCTTGTCAACCATTTATAGATCACTCACTATTTCCATCGTGATGCAATCCAGTACCGGACAAACTTGCGCGCAAAGGCCGCAGCCGACGCATTTCTCGTCGAGGATTTTGGGGATTTTTTCCTGTCCGATGTACTCGATAGCGATATGCCCGCCGTCGCGGCAAGCGATGTAGCAATCGTTGCACGCGACGCATGTTGCTTCGTTGATATGGCTGCGGACTTTTTGACGCGGCAACGAATCATGATCGCGAAGATTCGGCAACGCTTTGCCAATGATTTCGCTGACACTTGCAAGATTTCCCTCATCCAATAGATGCGAAAAGCCCGATTTTAAATCGTCAATAATCCGAAAACCGTAATGCATCACCGCCGTGCAAAGCTGCACGTTGCTGGCACCAACCGCCATCACTTCCGCCGCGTCATGCCAGTCGGAAATGCCGCCGTTGCCGCTAATCGTTAGCTTGGAATTCGACGCGATTTTTGCAACCGTATAGAGCGTCAGCGGTTTTATCGCCGGGCCGGTGAAACCTGAAAACGTTGACATTCCTCCGACATCCGGCTCCGGCACAAACGTTTCCAAGTTCACACCCATCAGTGACGGAAACGAATTCGCCGCTGTAACACCATCGCATTCGGCCCGCTCAACGGCGTGCGCGACGTCAGTAATATCCGTGACCAGCGGCGTGATTTTTATCAGCACGGGTGTTGCGCCTGCGGCTTCTTTCACCCAGCGCGCCACACGTTCGGTTGCTTCGACAGATTGTGCTAACATTGCTCCGGGCTGTTCACCCATCGAACCCTGCGGACAGGAAAAACTGCATTCGATAAGGTCCGCACCTGCTTTGCTTAGCGCCGACGCGAGCGACTGCCACGCTTCTTTGCTTTGCCCCATGATAGACGCGGCGATGAGTTTCGTTGGGAATTCTTTTTTCAAGACTTTGACGCGGGAGATAATTTCGTCGATGTGATAGACGCTGATGAGGTCGATATTCCCCATGCCCAATAAACGATGCTCGCCGCTGCGCCAACCGGTCATCATCGGATAGGTGAGCGACACTGGCGTGCCGGGCACGGACGTCGTTTTCAAAATCGCTCCCGCCCAACCCATCGCCAATCCCTGCCGCACGATATCGAGTTCGTCAGTGGAAGGCGCCGCCGAAAGTAAGAACGGATTCTCCAGTTCAAACCCGCAGAATGGAACCGACAAATCCCGCAGAGGATAGACCGATGGAAACCGGTCGAAGGGCTCCCGCTTGATATCGCTCATTTGCCCTCCTTCAAATACTGGATAATGTCTTCGGCAACGCGCCGTCCTTCCGCGAAAGCGCCGACAATCGTTCCTTCACCGTGCGCCGCGTCTCCCCCGACGTAAACTCGCGGAGCACCGCTTTCGTTTGGCACTAACCATCCGGTATTGCTTCGCGGAATTTCAGGTAAAATGGCCTCGCCCACGCGCGCTCCAATAGCGACAATAACGCGCGTGGCATCCAATCGAATCGGAGGCGCGTCAACGGGAATCGGTGTCGGTCGTCCGGACGCGTCAAGTTCGCCGGGAATTTGTCGCTGCAACTCTATCGCTTTGACGTGTTCCTTTTCTCCAATGATGCGAATCGGATTTTCCAAAAATCGAACGACGATACCTTTCGCAGTGACATCTTCGATTTCTTCCTCCCACGCAGGAAGATCAATATGCCTGCGGCGATAAACGACCGTCACATCCGCTCCGGCTTGCCGCGCCACCAAAGCAGCATCCATCGCTGTATTACCGCCGCCGACGACGATAACTTTGTCATTCGTCAAATCAAGCTCGCTCTTGTGTGCTCGCCGAAGGAAAGACGAAGCGGTTTCCACGCCGTCGAGTTCTTCACCTTCGATTCCCAAACGCACAGATTTTCCTAAACCAATCGCCACGAAAACAGCATCGAATTCGTTTAAATCTTTCACGCTTCGAATGGATTTCGACGTGACAATTTCCAGCCGGGACGCGAAAACACTCAAATCCTGTTCCAATGAATCTTCAGTGCGGGATTCGGGAATTTCCAAAGCCGGAACGCCGCCGATTTTTTTATCTTGCTCAAAAACCGTTACATTAATTCCTTGCTGCGCGAGAGCAAGCGCGCATCCGAGTCCCGCCGGGCCTGCGCCCACGACCGCCACTCGCTTGTCCTTTTTCTCTGGCCAATCGGGAAAAGCTTTCGCTTTGACGGATTCGGTTACAAACTGATGCAAATCACCGATGCGAATAGAACCATCCATGCGGCCTCGTGTGCAGCGGCTGCGGCAGAGAACACTCGACGGACACACCGCGCCGCACAGCGAGATAAACGCATTCGCGCTGCGCAGTTCTTCAGACGCGCCCGCAAGGTTACCGCTGCGAATCATGCGAATGAAACGCGGGATGTTCACATCCGCCGGACACGCGGCGATGCAGGGGGCATCAAAACACTGCAAGCACCGCCATGCTTCGGTCAGTGCTTGCGTTTGCGTCGTGATAGACGGCAGACTCATGAATGTTGTGTCCTCCTTCGCTCAGCGGCGTCTTGAATCGCTTCGACGATTTGCACATAGCCGGTGCAGCGACACAGATTCCCCGAAATCGCTTCGCGGATTTGATATTCAGTCGGCGCGGGATTTTGCTGCAACAGAGCTTCCGCGGACATCAATAATCCCGGTGTGCAAAAACCACAATGCACCGCGTCATGGTCTAAGAACGTTTCCTGCAAGTCCGTCAGATTATCACCATCAGCCAAACCCTCGACCGTCAATATATCAACATCACCTAACGCCGCGACCAACACGAGACACGAACACACGGGCTTGCTGTTTAAAAGCACCGTACACGAGCCGCACTCGCCGATTTCGCATCCGCACTTCGTCCCTGTGAGTCCCAAATCTTCCCGCAGAAAACGCAGCAGCGTCCTGTCAGCAGGAACATCGCGCTCGACGACCTGCCCATTAACGCGAAGTTTTACAGAATGTTTATCGCTTTGTGGTGGTTGCATACTACATTACAATTCAAATTACAACTGTTGGAGTGAAATAACAGGCTCCCTTGCAAGGATTTGTCGAAGTTGATCAAGCGGCGGTAAATCGAGCACGTCGCTTATGCTTTGATCTATGACTGCTCTAACTTCGTCATTAGCCATCTGCGGAAGAGGCAGGAAAACCTCATCTGCAACAGCATCAAAAGCATCCGCCAATTGCATAATCTGATGCTCCGAGAGACGCCACATATCAAGAACAGGCATCATCTCAAGCACTGGCTTTTTAAACTGCACCCAAGCCCCTTCCGTTGGCACCCGATGAGACATTGCCATAATCAGCCCTAAGGTGCAGTTCAACCACAGAACAAGTGCTTTTTCAAGGTATTCGTCGTCTTCATGCAATCGAAATGGCCACCACACATTGGAAAGAGATGGTTCTGGTAGACGAACTGCCAGAAGCCGTTGTGTATTAAACCGCATGCGTTCAGCCAACATGATTCGTCCCGCACGCGGCCAGAGAAGCTCAACGCGGCGAAGTGATCTATTGCGTTTAGCTCGGCTCAAAGGTTGGAGATAAGTGTTGGGCTGCATGCTAAGGGAAATCACATGTTCAGCATCATGACCCCAGAACGCAGGATAAGAGGTGGTAGCAGAACTGGTATTAAATCCGTCATGTATGTCGCGCCGGTCGGGTCCAAGGTCTCCAAAAGAGGAAAGTAAAGTGAGAGGAAGTTCAGCTACGACACCGTCTGGTGACAGGTATAGCTCACCCTTTCGCAGAAAGTGGGTTGTTCGTATGAGGTCTGTTTGGGCGAAAGCGCAGGGATACCATGTGTCATGCTTGATAGCCGCCCAAGGGATTTGAACTAACTCTCCACGAGTAACACCCCCAACGATAATAGAGGCGACACCCTGCCCGGATTGAATGTCCGCCGGTTCCGTGCCACGAATAGCATTCGCGAGCGCAAGTGCGTCTATTGGAGATGTGCTGTTCCGCCGGAGATTAACACATACACATTCAGCGTTATTTTCTGTATCATCGCCATTTCTTTTTCGAGCAATGACGAGTATTTCACTAAGGTTGGTGCTCTCGGAGAAATTCCAATGCTCAGGATCATGACTTACGATAATAAATTCTAAAATGTAACGATCTGCGAAGAGCTTTCTGGTCTTTTGCCATGCAACCCCAAAGGCAAGAGCCTCCGGTAGCACCAGTGCCATCCTTCCATCATCTTTGAGGTACCGATCGGCGACGGCAACAAAAACACTACCGAGACCAGCTGTCGAACTGGCTTGAAGTGGTGTCGAAGCGTATCCCTTGCGCCTTAGCAAAGTCGAGAGCTCTCTCTGCATAATCTTGCGCTGATTCTGGGGAAGTGAGCCGAAGAGGAGATTTCCACCGACACTTCGTGTGAAGGGCGGATTCATGACGCAAAGATCAAGCTTGGGGAGCGGGGCAGCCGTCGCCTCGTCACCTGTCCCCGTTACCATACCTGCATGGCGGACTTGACGCATCAGATCAAGCTCCACCACCAAGTTCGGCTGCAAAGCATAATCCAAACTACCCAAACGCACCGTTTCTTGATTTGGTGCCTCCAGAGGCAGACAAAACAAATTCATTTTTTGAAATGCAATGTCTGGTGCCAGCAGAGCAAGCGTAGAAGCCGTCAGATGAACCGCTGAAGCAAGCACATCGTAACCGTGCAACACTTGTTCCATGAGGGCTTGGTGGAGTTCCCGAAGCTTCTCCGTGCTAACTGATTGTCCTGCTGCTACCGTGGCACGAACGAAATTATCCGTGATCGCCTGTTGAGTAGCCATAAGCAAAGTTCCTGTGCCGCAGGCAAGATCTCCTACACGAAACTCTCGAATCTGTTCAAGATTGGACCAATCAACAGACCAACGCTCAGGATCAAGAGCAAGATTCAAGAGAAGTGTGGCTGCTGGAACAGATGTATAGTAAGTCCCAAGGTATTTTGCGTCAAGAAGTAGCTTATGATAAATACGTCCCATCAGGTCGTGGCGAAGAGCCGCCCTCTCTGCCACAATTGAGAGTACAGCTTCAGCCAGTTGTCGCAGAGCCGTATCCGTTTCTCTGCGTTCTGGCAGTTGTATCAATACTTCCTGGGCTATTCTAAAAATAGGTACGTAGTTAATATCGGTTTGAATGAATTGCCAGTGATCCCGCAGCGCACTGCGCAAGTCTTCTTCTTCAAGGAGCGGTCGTAGAGGTCGAATACGATCATCAACCTCTGCAAGTTCCGCATGGAATATAAAGGCGTTTGCAAGAACAAGTGAGGCAATTTCGGCACCCGTTCTCAGCTTCATTTGCTCAGTCATCATCCGCCTCTTCCTGTTCGTCTCTTTCCGATTCTGATGACACGCCTACGACTTCCGCGATGCGAATTGCCGCCGCGGGATTCGCATCCAATAGTCTGACAAGATCTGTCATGCCATAACGGAGGTGTTCAACAGAACGAGTGAGTACATCGTCTTCCAACAACAGCGTATGTCCACGTCGGAGAATATTCAATATATCATCCAGTATTCCAGAATGCCATTCTGGATCGTTGTAATTTGTTTCAAGACAAAGGCAGAACTCAAAATGCACATCGCGCAAAGCCGCTTTTAATTCGCCTTGCTGCGTATTCCTTAACTCTGCTGGATATACTACACCCAAAGCGATGTGGCTGATACCATCTCTGACTCGCCTAGAGACATCATTTTGAACCTGTCCTTTCGCGTTTTGACTATCGCCGAGTTTACCCTCGATAATACAGCGCAATCCCATGTATGATACCAATACATCCGGCATGGAACGCTCTCCGTGTCTTATCTCGATCTGCTCTCCTTCTGCTTGCATTCCTGCATCTCGAAGGCATTCAGCGAGATAGACATTCAGAACTTCTTCTCTGTGTCGGACCATGGTAATTATTTCCTTTCTGAGATTCCGGGTATGCGAGACGCATGCCTCGGCGAGGTTTACCGTAGCAGCAGCAGCTTCCGCGTAAATTGTTGCCCGCCGGCGTGAAGGGTGGCAAAATAGACACCGCTTGGGACGTGGGCGCCGCGTGTATTCGTGCTGTTCCAAATCGTGCGGAAGCGACCTGCGGAAGAACACGTTTCGGTCAAGGTGGCGACTCTTTGGCCGAGGACGTTCGTGATGCGAATCTGAATTTGACCGGGTGCGGCGACGGTGTAGGTCAGCACGGCTGTCGGATTGAACGGATTCGGATAGACACTTTCGAATTTGTATTCAAATGGAAGGTTGCTTTCAGGAGACGGCGGTGCATCCGTATTCGTTCCGGCGATTAAATACAAATTGTCAATCATCACGCCGAGTTCAGCATACGCGCTGTCCGAAACCAAACGAAAACGCAACCGGACATCCGGCGCAGGCGCCCACCTGTCAAGACAGAGAACCGTGCACGTCCAAGGGATATTCATATCGTAAAACCAACCCGCCGACTCCCATGTCACGCCCGCGTCTGTCGAAATTTCGACGCCGAGACTGTCGTCAGGATCCATCCGCGAGAACCTGTCGAACTGCAAATGCGCGCTGTTGGCTCCGCTCAAATCGAGCGCGTTCGAATACTCGGCCCAAGCGTTAGCGTCATTCGAGTACGTCGTGCGGAAATCGATGGGATTTGTTGACAATACATATCCATACTCTCCTGCCGATGACGTCGTCCATGTCGAAAGTTCTCCGCCGAACGTCCACTCTGCCGCCATATCTTCAAAATCCTGCGCCAACATCACCTGACCTTGCGGCAATACAATCACAAGCGTAGTGTCGCTGTCCAACCAAATACCCATTCGGTACGCGACATGCTGCGTGTCATCCGCGACGAAAAAGAATTCATAATTTCCATGCGGTTTCGAAATATTAATTTCACCCGACGGCAGCGCTATCGTATCCGAAAAAGTACTTTTAATGTAAATCGTACTTGGCAACAATGCACCCACTTCATCTTGCACGCTCAGGTGAATGTTGTGCCACGGCAGCGGTTCCAATTCCACATCGCGGAATTCGCGGCTGGAGCGACGCGCAAAAAACTCGCGCTTATCGATATATCCTTCCTTGCGGAATTCAACCGTGAAAGAATCCGCCGGCAGGAAATAATATCTGCCGTAAACCGGTTCGGTATAGCGCGGCGGCAGAACGCGCTGCCATGTCGAAAGAATGCGCCATTCGGCTCGCAACGGTTGGCCTGTCACCGCATCTTTCACATGGCCGTAAACGATATGTTCCGTGTTATCCGGATGGCGCGTGCGATCAAGAATAAAGCGCGCTCCGGGAAGTTGATCTTCGATAATTTGTTCGATGACGGCGCTGTCAGGCTGAATGCCGGTTTCGATGGAGCCCACCTCGTCGGCGAATTGAATAGTGCCTAACTTCCAATAGAACCAATCCTGCGTGTTGCCACGATGGTTGCCGCTTAAAACAAAAAGATAGTGCGACGAATGATCAAAGTTCGGAATTTCCATCGCAAGGCGGCTGCCGAAAGCGGCTATCATCACCGAATCCGGCGCTTCTTTTCCTTCCCAATTCCACGGGAAAATGCACTTTTCAGCATTGCCGCCCGCACGGCTGGAGTGATAAACAACCGATGTCACGGGCTGAATTTCGAGCGCCAAATCTCGAACGCACTGCGCCTCGGGTTCCGAAAACGGCGCGGGGCCGCGATAATAATCATAGGGTTCATTCCCGCCGGGCTGCCAGAGAGTATCGCCCCAATCCCAGTTGAGTTCAAAGATGCGATTCAAATCCACCCCACACGAATCCCATCCCATCCCCGGTGTAATCGTGCAGTCAATTAGCGGCGGCGGCTTATGGCCGTTTTTGCGGTAAGAAACATCGCGCCCATCCATCACCACCGCGAGTCCATCGGGATTCATCGACGGCACAATATAAATCTGGAGCTGCTGCACCCAGTAGCGCACATGCGGAAGGTTCTGGACATAACCATCGGTCAATTCATGTAGCAAAGCGTGAATGATTTCGATGCCCAAAACCTCTTCGGCGTGAATATGACCGACGAAAAGTACCGCAGGCTCGTCTTCGTTCTCCTGCACATTATCGGAAATCTTCACCACATAAATCGGCAACACCTGCCCGTCGGTTTCCCCGCTCGAATGTCCAATCGAATCCACTTTCACCATCGTCGGATATTGCGCTTGTAACGCAAAAATATCCGCCATGATTTCATCGTAGGTATGATAGCGCGGGTCGATGGTCGCCTGAGCGAACCCAAGCGATGACAAACACATCAGCATGAAGAAAAAAAATATCAATCCCCGGCACAATACAACGCTGCTTTTCATTGAAGCGAATCCTTATGTAAAAAAAAGCTCTGATTTTATTGCAAGAAGAACTACTTCAGCAATGTCATTTTCATCGTCTTCTGAAATCCGGTCGTCTTCAGTCTGCAAAAGTAGATCCCCGACGCGACATTCCCGGCGTCCCAGCGCAGCCGATACGCTCCCGCCTGCAGGAAATCATCCGCAAGCGTCGCGACAGTTCGTCCCAACACATCAAAGATGACCAATTGAGTACGCTCGCTCGTCGGCAGCGAAAACCGGATTTCCGTGACCGCGTTGAAGGGATTGGGGAAGCTTTCGAGCGCGTAGCCTTCCGGCACAGCAGGCCCGGTGCGCAAAGGCGTATCCACTGTGTAATCATTCAAGCGTTGCGCCCAGATATTAATCAGCGGCGCTTTGCCCGACGCACGCCAATCCTGCCAGAACGTAATCGCTCCTCCCGCGCCATCATGAACGATGGTGGAACGATGCTGCCAGTTCTCCGATTCATTGACCACAATCCCTCCATCCTCCCAGTTCGGCGGGGAAGGATTGGTACCGGTCGCATCGAAGTGCATCGCGTAAACATCCGGGTACTGTCCGCTGCGCAAATCCGTCCAAACCAGATACACACCTCCGCCCCATTCCGTGATATGTTCGCATTCGTACTGGTCGCTGTTTTGTGTAACGACTTCCAGTCCGTTTGTCGAAAACTGCACTGTTCCCTGCGGATTGACTTTTTGCATATACAAATTGCGATCCACGCCGTTTCGATAATCTTCCCATGTGACGAAAAGATTTCCATCTTCATCGGAAGCGCAGCGCGGTCGAATCTGATCATTGGTTTCCGAGCAAATCGCCAGACCATCATCTGTCCAGAGAGCGGCGCCGCTCGCGTCAAGGTGCTGTGCGTAAATATCATCATCGTTCAAATTGCGGCGGTCTCGCCAAGCGTAATAAGCGCCGCCCGCGTTATCGCTTACGATAACAGGTGCTCGCTGTTCGCCCGCATAGTCGCACACCGCCGACGTCCACACAATCGTCCCATCCGAATTAACGCACGCGCTCATCACATCCGCTTCTTCGCCAGCGCTTATCTCCCAAAGGACAATCGCTCGTTCCGCGCCATCAGCAATCATTCCCTGCATCAGGTCATCGTCGAATGTATCCTGAAGGGTAATCGGTTCCGCCCAGACGGCTGCACCGGAGCTGTTCAATCGCTGCACGTAAATATCGATCTGCCAGTCATCATTCCGTCCGGACCAAGCGATATAAACTCCTCCATTCCCATCGGGAACACAACCTGCCATATCCTGATCCCGTTCAGACTCGGCGACCTGCACTCCTTCGGCTGACCAAAGGGTTTCACCCAAGATATTGATATGCTGCGCTCGAATCAGACTCGCGCCGGTGCGTTGATCCTCCCAGACAACGAAGAAGCCCAGATTTCCATCCCGACACACCTGATGACTCTGCTGATTAGCTTGTGTCCCCGGAGGAAAATCGCCCGCAACCGGTACGCCGTTCATCGGAAGGTCAATCAAACCAAGGCTGTCGATAATCTGATAATAGAGCGCGGCTCCTTGAGCGCCGAGACGTCCATCTTCCCAGACACAAGCGACACGACCGAAATCGAGCGGTACCGACAGCGGATGCGTGGCATCGCCATCGAGTCCCCAAACGATTCCAACACCCCCTGCAGCAAGATGTTTCGCTCCCAAATTATCCAATCGCTGCATGCGCAATCCGATAGAACCGTTGCGGTTGTCGCTCCAGACAACTAATGCACCGCCCGTACCATCAGATCGAAGAAGCGGCTGCGTCTGCATATTCGCCGAATCAATCACGACAATTCCGTTTGCGGCCCAGAGAGCATTTCCCGATGCATCAACCCTCTGTACATACACATCCGCTAAAAGCCGATTGCCATTTTGTTCGCGCGTATCTTCCCAAGCGAAAATAGCGCCGCCTTGACCGTCGCCAATCAGACGAATTTCTTCCTGACTGTAGTTCGCATCGCAAATGAGCAATCCGTTCTCTGTCCATTCCTGCAAACCATCAAAGGCAATTTTCTGAGCGTAAATATCCGACTCCAAACCGTCGATACGGTAATCCGCCCACGTGCAAATCGCTCCGTTGTTTCCGTCGTAAGCGATGCGCACCTTATTCTGATTTAGATCCGCGTCGCATAAAAGCTGGCCGTTGTCTTGAAGGAGCATGTTCCCTTCTGAACCGACATGCTGAATGTAAAGATCTGTCGGGCCGTTTCGCGAGTCCACCCACGTGATAAACGCGCCGCCGCTTCCATCCACACAGAGCTTCGGCGTCTTTTGTTCACCCGCCACATTGCAGACGACGATACCGCCGCTTCCCCACGGCAGCGACCCATCAACAGCAATTCGGGTGATATAAATATCCGCATCCCCGCTGCGCATATCCTGCCAGCCTAAAATCATACTGCCGTCATTGCCGGGGTAAGCGGTCACTTGCTTCTGACCGCCGTTTTCCGCCGCGACCGCCAGTCCATCCGCAGGCCATGCCGGATCAACCGTTCCGTCTGAGCGCAAGTGCTGAGCATAAATATCTCCCGCATCGCCGCCGCGACCATCCACCCATGCGATGAGAGCTCCGCCATTGCCGTCGTGCACCGCGCGCAGCGTCGTTTCACCGACGTAAGAGGAATACGCGTTGACCAAAACGCCGTCCGAAGCCCATTGTTTATTGCCGTTGTTATCCAATTTCTGCGCCCACACATCGCCGGTCGTATCATCGCGGAAATCGATCCACGTGACAATCCAGCCATCCGTCACTTCAATCGGTTCCGGGTCTTCCTGACGACTGCGATACGTCACGATAGGCACGCCGCCGGTTTGCCATTGGATAACACCTTCTGCATTGACTTTCTGCGCATAAACATCCCGGTCACCCGTGCGCGTATCCGACCACACAAAAAGAACATCACCGTTTTCAGCGCGAAAACCTGCGCGCTGCCATTCGATATGATGACCCTGACGAATCACCACTCCCGTCTCAGGCCATCTGAGCGGTGAGGCGAAAAGCTGCATGAAACACCCAAGGGTGCTGAGCATCAGCAGGGCCAACAGCCCTGACAGTTGTCGTGCTAATTTCATCGAACCAAACTCCTGTTACTTTGTATTTTCACATTTCAATTATTAAACGTGCGCCGCGAGTGGGTGCCCCCACCCCTCGCGTAACATCATTGCTACCGCTTCTCCGTCTCAACATACACTTTCAAATTCCCAAACGCCGTCGTCCACGCATCCCAGACTTTATCGATAGGAGCCGCGAAAGACAATTTGAATTCCAGTGAATTCATGTATCTCTTTCCGTAGTCATGGTTATGGGTCTCTTGGGTTCGCAATTATAGGGAGTTCCGGTTAGAAATAGCTTGAAAAGCTCATAAACCGCCGTTGTGGGTCTCCAGACCCGCAATGGTTTCAGATAATCTTAGGTGGCAGCTTCCATTTCGGTGGTTTCTTGGGTCTTAGGTGGCTCATGGGGAATATCGAAAGCCATAACTGTAAGATGAAGTTCCCTATTTGAATCACCGGGCTGATTGAATATATAACGAAATATGGTTTCCTGTTGTTGCCCGTATTCGCGCTTAAAACATGAGTGAGACTTAACTGCATCGGGAATTTTCTCCAATACTCCACTGAAATTCTTTTGTCTATTAAACAATAGAATTGCCGTTTTTGTATCGCGCCAGCTTGCATATTTTAATAATTGATCGATAGTGTCTGTCAGTCCTTTTTCACCTGTCCAGAACTTACACTCGCCGATAAAAACGTTTTTACCTTCATGTCGCACAAGGATATCTGTCTTACCTTGAAAATTGAACGTCTCTCCTGACGCTTCACCCTCATATTGTCCATTTAGCTGTACCAGAAAATGCTGTCGTAGGTTCTCTTCCTTCATATCTATAAATGCATGTGGACTTCTTTCCATGACTAAGACCATATTCTCAATTATCTTGAGAATACTGTCATATTCCTCCATCGGGAGTTCCGGCTCAGGTTTGAACGTTTCAACCTTCGCCTTTGGGCGCGCTATCTTTGGCTTTCTGTGAATTTCAGGGATAGCATATGTCTTTGGTGGGTCATTACGCCGTCTAACCCGAAATCCAAGATCATCAACTATCTTCTCATCCTTAGCCAACTTTTCCTTTCTTTGAGAAATATTCCTACCAACGAGTGTTTTTAATTGCTGATTATATCTTCCTACATCTCCTCTACACCATTCAAGATACTGTTTAATAAACTCTATCTGCTGTTTGATCTTTAACTTTACTATGTTGGTATCATATTCAATTATACTCAAGGTTAATCGCATCTCTTGTTCCCCAATATTTCCATAAGGTCGCGAACCCGGTGTATATGTAGAGGGCGTATAATG
>CBDVDL010000004.1:0-22647 GCA_965372735.1 uncultured Alphaproteobacteria bacterium
AGGGAACACGCGTGATATTATATTTATCTCGAGGTAATCCTGATAAGAAAGAAACGGATCCTCCAACTTGGGATCAGGTCAAGGATTATATCCACTGGAATTGTCTAGATCTTCCATATCGATTAGAGTTGAAATATATAGCACAGGATGGACATATCACAGAAGAAACCATCAATCCTATCCCTCTTAGAGTGGAAGTTCGGCCGGACATGGAACAATTTGTCCACCGAATTGAAGTTAATGACAAGGAGTCGGGTTTAGAAGGTGAAATCGTGTTGTCAAATATGTATAAAATTTCAAAGCATGAATTGAAGCGCTATGAAGAGAATGGGATATTCATTTCAGAACGGCCAGAGGAATTGGGTATTCAATTTATAATAAGATCATCAAATCTTCTGTCAAGAGGTGGTTTCAGAATTGGAGATATTCGGGGGTTACCTGGATTAATAGAACTTCCAGGACTAACCAGGTTTCCAACGTCTTTCATGCAAAGAGCGAGACTTCGGCTTAATTGGGAATCAACAGAAGACCGGCGATATTTGATGCCCAATTTAGCCAGAAATAATCCTGTTAATTCGGGGATACTTCATAGACACATTTTTCGTTTATGGTTGTGTGATTTGCTGGATAATGTTGAATCACTTCAAGACGGATTGATTTATGGATATGCCATCAATATACCTTTCCAGAAATCTGAAATAGCGCATCGGTTGCAGAAATATGATGCCTATTCTTTATACAAACTTGCAAGGCAGGGATGGCGAATTCTTCTTCGAGAACTTGGGCATGAACATACTCTTGAAGACTGGGAAAGTGGAAAATGCGGCGCGATTCCATTGTTTCCTCATGGCTCTGAATTATCATCATGGCTATTGAATATTCTCTTGCCAAAAATTTCTAATATGCAATTGAATGCAGATGGCAAGGCTTTTGCCACGCCTCCCAAATCTAACTGGCGCGATGAATTAAGAGGATGGCATTTCTATATAACATCACCTGTGCAATGGAGTATATTCGCTGAATTTGTCGGTGAAAATGAAGGTCGTGTGGCATTTGTTGGACATAGATATAAAAAGTTTAATGCTTGTTACAAAGAAGTTTTGCATAGTGAATTTCAGGAAGAGGAATTGGAAAAGTTGCTCGAATCTTTCCTTTTACTAGAGTATTGTCTTTGTCACAAAGTACCTTTGCATTTACCTAACGCAAAATTAGAGCTTATTAGAAGAGCAAGAGAGGTAATCGAGCATTTAGAATTCAGCTCGGTTCGTGGATTCTGGTCGTTTGATAGTCTACCACTCTTAGATTTAATTTCGAAATGAACAAGATTTTTTCTTCCCTATTATTGGGGTACTCAAATTTAATATACAATTAGAAATGGATTTAATTATCGGCATATTAGCATTGACGGGGGATTTTCCGAAGCATGAAGAGGCGTTCGGGCGGCTTGATGTTCGGACGCGGCAGGTGCGCACGGAAGCGGATTTCGAGGGGCTTGACGGGCTCGTCGTTCCCGGCGGAGAATCCACGACGCTCTCGCGGCTGCTGACGGATGCGCTTGCGGGTTCGATTCGGGAATTCGCTCAGGCGCGGCCGGTGTGGGGCACGTGCGCGGGACTCGTGCTGCTGTGCAAAGATGCGAAAGACAAGCGAGTGACGTGTCTGGGGCTGCTGGACGCCGATGTGATTCGCAACGGCTACGGGCGGCAGGTGCATTCGTTCGAAACGGATTTGGCTATTCCATCGCTCGACGAAAGCGATAAACCGTTTCGAGGCGTTTTTATCCGCGCGCCGCGCGTCGTGCGAGTCGGCAACGATGTGCAAGTGTTAGCGCGCTACGGCGACGACCCGGTGATGCTGCGGAAAGGGAATTTGCTCGCGACGGGATTTCATCCGGAATTGACGGATGATTTAAGGGTGGCGAAATATTTTTTGGGGATGATTTAGTTCCGGCCGGGTTAGAATTTAATTTGTCGGATAATTGAGGGTTGAGGATTTAGTTCAACGAATAGGGCGAATTGAAATTGATACAGAACCCGGCTCGGCGAAAACCGTCCCTAGCGGCGGGCTCCCGCCCGTCGATTTGGACAGGCAGGAGCTAGCCCGTAGGGTGATGTGGGTCGGCTGCAAGCAGCCAACACCGCAGGAATACGCGAGGGGTGGGGGCACCCACTCGCGGCGAAAATTGCGGCGGGGTCGGGGACCCCGCTCGGCGAACATAAAAAGGATTATTATGACGAAGCGAATTTTATTGTTGATTCCGTTGCTGGTTTTGTTTGCGGCGGGATGTGGGGAACGGAACGAAGCGGATGTTAATGAAGGCCCGTTCCGGTTGTTGGGACAACTGCAAACGCGCGGATGGGCGGAAGATGTGGCGGTGGATGATACGATTGCGGTTGTCGCGGACGGTCAAGCGGGAACGGCGATTGTCACGATTAGCGATGTTGCTGCGCCGGAAACATTGGCGACCTATCCGTCGGGAAGCCATAATTTGAGCGTGGCGCTCTGCGTTGTGTCGCTGGAGAACGCCGTTTTCGGGCCGTACAACGAGCAGTGGGGAGGGCCGCCGCTTTTCGACCTTTTCACAGGTCAATCCGCGCTCGGCGGTTTCGCTAATTCGCTTGAAGTCTATAAGCTGGAGCTTGTGTCGAGACCTGACACGCTCCAGTTATTCACCGGCGATAAAAGCTCGAGCGACGGATTCACGGTGCGCATGATTGCGAGGTCCGGAAACAGTTGGAGCACGGTGGACAATGAACAGTTCCAATATGCAAACAGCTACCGGATTTACGGCTTCGGACGCGCAGGCAATCTCGCAGCGCTTTGTTTCGACCAGCTCGGTGTGGTGATTTACAATTGGCGCACGTCCGAGGAAATCACGTGGGTGGACACGCCCGGCGGCGCGCGCGACGCGGTTTGGATGGGGGATTATATTTATGTCGCGGACTACGGCAACGGCGTGCAGGTGATAGACGCTTCAACACTCGGAAGCGCTTCAATTGTCGCGTCGGTGATGCCTGTGGGTTCGTCGCGGCTCGAACGGATTGCGGCTGATGGAGATTATTTGTTTGTGCTCGATGCGAATGATGGGATTTATGTGATTGATGTGTCGAATCCGCTGACGCCTGCGGAAGTGCAGCTCATTGACTTGCCGAAACCGAGCGCGGTTGTTGCGCGGGATGGAATCGTTTATGTAACCGATAATTATTCCGGCTTGCTGATTTACGGGATGTGATAACGGTACAAACGCGAGGGGTAAACGACACCCACTCGCGGCGAGGGAAGGAAATTAACCCCGGCCGAATTTGGTCGGGGTTTTTATTGCGCGAACGAAGGGTTACTTCTTAAGAAGTCTATAAATTGCTTCCCAGAGGTCGTCGCGGCCCTTGTTTTTTGGTGCGGAATAGGTCAGGATTGCTGTGGCGTTGAAGGGCTGTAGTTCTTTGCGGAGGCGGGGAAGGATGGTGCGTTGCTCGGAGGGTCTTAGTTTATCTATTTTTGTCAGGACGATGATGAAAGGTCGCTCGTAGCTTTGCAGCCAGTCTAAAAGTTCGAGGTCTTCTTCTCTGGCGCCGCGTCGGCTGTCCAGAATCACGATCACGCCGCGCAGCTCGGCCGATTCGCGCAGGTAGCCTTCCACGAGTTTCCCCCAGTTTTGCCGCATCACTTTCGAGACGCGCGCGAAACCGTAGCCGGGAAGATCAACGAAGTAGAAGCGGTCGTCGAGTTGAAAATAATTCAGAAGCTGAGTCTTGCCGGGTTTTTTCGAGACGAGCGCCAGCTTGCGGCGGTTCAGCAGGCTGTTGATGAGCGAGGATTTCCCCACGTTCGAGCGCCCGCTGAAAGCGATTTCGGGGAGCGCAGGTTCTATCCTCGTTTTCAAGTTCGCGCGGGATGTGACGAATTTTGCTTCAGGGATTTTCACTGGGGGTGTCAAGCGTGAAGGGACGCGTTTTTTTCAGGTGTCTTTGCCGGTGATGTTTCCTCCGACGGGAAAATGAAATCCCAGACCTGCTTGATGGTGGAAACGAAGAGAACGTTCATGCCTTTGCGAAGTTCCGAATGGAGTTCGAGCCATTCCTTTTCGTTTTTCTCGGGAAGAATGACATGTTGAATTCCGGCGCGTTTCGCGGCCATGGCTTTGCTCGGCAATCCTCCGATAGGCAGGACATTGCCTCGCAGTGTCATCTCACCGGTCATCGCGATGTCCGCATTAACGGGACGTGAAATCAGCGCGGAAAGCATCGCTGTCGCCAGTGTGATGCCCGCTGAAGGACCGTCTTTCGGAATGCCGCCGACCGGAATGTGAATGTGTATATCGCTCTTGCGATAGAAATTTTCCGGAACGCCCCAGTGATGACCGTTGGCTCGAATGTAGGACAACGCCGCTTGAGCGGATTCTTTCATGACGTCGCCTAATTGCCCGGTCAATTGCAGCGTTCCTTTGCCTTTCATCAAGGTCGCTTGAATGTTCAGGATTTCGCCGCCGGCGTAGGTCCACGACAAGCCCACCACGGAACCAATTCGATCTCCCTTCTCTATTTCTTCGCTGAAGAATCTCGGCAAGCCGAGAAGCTTTTCCAGCCTTCGCACGGTCACAGGAACAGGCTTCTCGGTTTTTTGTGGATGAGCGCGGGCGATTTTCCGACAGGTTCGAGCGATGTGGCGTTCCAGTTCGCGGACGCCGGCTTCCCGGGTGTACGCGTCAATGATGCGCAACATGGCGGATTCGGAGAAGTGAACTTCTTCCGGCGCTAGTCCGTGTTCGCGGAGTTGTTTCGGGAGCAGAAACTTCCGGGCGATTTGCAGTTTTTCATGGCGCAAATAGCCGGGAAGTTCGATAATCTCCATGCGATCCTGAAGCGGAAGCGGAATTTCCTGACGCAAATTCGCGGTGGTGATGAACATCACCTGCGAGAGGTCGTAATCCACTTCAAGATAGTGATCGGAGAAGTTGGCATTTTGTTCGGGGTCTAAAACTTCGAGCAGCGCCGCGGAAGGATCTCCCCGAAAATCAGTGGACATTTTATCGACTTCATCCAAGAGGAAGACGGGGTTAATGGCTCCGGCGCGTTTCATTTGCTGGATGATGCGTCCCGGCATTGAACCGATGTAGGTGCGTCGATGGCCGCGAATTTCCGCTTCATCGCGAACGCCGCCCAGTGAGACCCGGATAAACTTTCGTCCCATCGCGCGGGCAATCGAGCGCCCCAGGGATGTTTTACCTACGCCCGGAGGTCCGACGAGGCAGAGGATTGGCCCGTGCATTTTTTTGACGCGCCCAAGGACGGCCAGATGTTCCAGAATTCGCTCTTTGGGTTTTTCCAGACCGTAATGGTCTTCGTCAAGGATGCGCTGTGCCAGAGCGATGTCGATATTATCTTCGGTCGCAGTTGCCCACGGCAAGGCGGTCAGCCAATCGAGATAGTTTTTGATAACCGACGCTTCGGGAGAGAGCATCGGCATGCCTTTGAGTTTTTCCAGCTCTTCATTGGCTTTCTGGCGAGCTTCCTTTGGCAGACGCGCCTTGCGGATTTTTCGGCGGTACTGAAGAATGTCGGTGAAATCGTCTTCAAAATCCTCGCCAAGTTCTTTTTTGATCACCCGCATCTGTTCCTGCAGGTAATAAGCGCGCTGCGAACGCGTGATTTTTTCCCGGACTTGTCCTTCAATGGACTGCTCGACTTTGAGGATTTCTATTTCGTCACTGAGAATCTTGGAAATCGCGGAGAGGGATTCCGATAAATCCACCATGCTCAGAATTTCCTGTTTCCGTTCCAGCGGCAGCGAGAGGTGCGCCATAATGAAATCAGCTACCTGCTGAGGATCGGGGAGATTAGTCATCGAAACCAGAAGTTCGTCGGGCAGTTCGCGATTCAGTCCGACATATTCTTGAAACAGATTCTCCGCGAATCGGACATGACCTTTTAGGTGCAGGCTGTCCGTGTCTTGCGGAGAAAGTGGTTCGACTGCCGCATAGAAGCAATTGTCCTGAGTTTTTACGTTCACAATGCGGGCGCGATGAACGCCTTCCACCAGCACTTTCACCAAGCCATTCGGGAGCTTCAGAACTTGAAGGATGTTTCCGATGACGCCGACCTCATGGAGGTCTTCCGGTTCGGGTTCTTCCTTCGCGGGGTCGCGTTGAGCAATCAGAAGCACCTGCTTCGTTTTTACCATAGCCTGTTCGACGGCTTGCAAGGTTTTTTCCCGCCCGATAAGCAGTGGGAAAATCATCGCGGGGAAAACTACAACATCTCGCAGGGGCAGGATGGGAAAGGTCGGGAGAGGTTCGTTTTGCATTTTTTCTCAAACTCTTTTTCAGATTTCGCGCCGCAGTCTTTTCACGGGAATACGAAGCTGTTCGCGATATTTTTGAACGGTGCGACGAGCGATGGGGTAGCCTTCTCCCGCCAGCAAAATCGCGATAGTCTGATCAGATAGAGGATACGATTTATCTTCGCTGTCGATAATTTCTTTCAGGCGTCCTTTAATGACTTTCGTGGAAACGTCTTCGCCGGTAGTGCTCTCCATGCGTTCGCTGAAGAAATATTTCAGTTCAAAAACGCCCCAGTCCGTCTGCACATATTTGCGCGATGTCACACGGGAGATAGTCGAGATATCCATACCGATATCCTCGGCGATATCCTGCAGAATCATCGGTTTTAAGTACTCTCTTCCCCTGTGGAAAAATGCTGCCTGTCGCGCCACAATCGCACGCATGGTGCGCAGGATTGTCGTGCGGCGCTGATGGATGGCATTGATAAACCAGCGGGCGCTTTCGAGTTTGCGGGTGACGAATTCCTTGACTTTCTTATCCGACTCGCCTTTCAGGAACATATCTTTGTAAGCGGTGTTGATGTAGAAATTCGGAATATTGCCGTCGTTCAGAAAAACAACAAATTCGTCTCCGACGAGGTTGACAATCAAATCAGGAATAATGTAGTTCTGCTTCTCATCGAAATAGCCTTCGCCGGGTTTGGGATTGCATTTCCGTATTTCTTCAAAGAGTTGTTTGACGTCTTCGAGTGTAATGTCAAGTTTGCGGGAGATGACTTCATAGCGTTTGTTGATAAACGCATCGAAAGACTCTGTCAGCACCCGAATGGCGTTGGGGGCGGGAGTTTCTCGCTGGTGTAATTGAATCAGAAGACATTCCGTCAGATTGCGGGCGGCAATTCCCGAAGGATCGAAACTCTGCACAGTTTTGAGCACTTTTTCGACAGCCTCGTTTGACGTGCCGATTTCTTCGGCGATTTCCTCGGTGGACATCGCCAAGTAACCGTCCTTATTCAGACTGCCGATAATGAATAATCCTATTTTCAATTCCAGTTCCGTCAGGCGCTGCAAACGGAGTTGATCTTCGAGATGATCAGACATGCTCGGGAGGGCGGCTCGCGGTGTTTCCACTAATTCGTCCGGCGACGGGCGGTAGGCGCGATAGTGGTATTGATCATCATCCGTTAGGAAATTCTCCCAGTCTATCTCCTGTTCTTTCTTGCGATTCTCTTCCGTTGGAGTCTCTGTAGAGGCTGTCTCGCCTGCGCCCTCTTCGGTTTCCTCTGTTGCGGCGGCGGATTTGTCCGATTCGAGCTCGGAAACGTCCTTGTCCACAATCGCTTCCTCTTCCGAGAGTTCTTCGAGAAAGGGATTATCGACAAGTTCTGTGCGAACCCGCAATTCCAGCTGCAACAGGGGCAATTGAATCAGTTCTGACCGGAGAATCTGCTGCGGCTGAAGAATCTGTTCTTGCCTGAGTCGTAGTTCCTGTCTAAGAGTTTGCATGGATTTTCATTTCCTCCTCCCGTGCCATCGGGAATTATCTTGAGGTTTGTGTATTCCTTATCCTCAACGTCGCGCCGTTTCCCCTAAGACGCGCCCGGTCTCCCATAGTTCTTTATCGGCAGTTGTTGCAGAAAACTTTATATGAATTATGCCTGTAATGTTACAGCGAGTTCTGCGCGGGCTTAAAGAAATCTGCTGATGAAAGCATTTACCGATTAAGTTGGAAGCTTTCTCCGAGGTAAATACGCCGCGCTTCCGCGTCATTGGCTAAAAATTCGGCATTGCCTTCTTTGAGAATCCGTCCTCCATAAAGCAAGTAGGAGCGGTCTGTAATCTCAAGAGTTTCATGGACGTTATGGTCTGTTATCAGGACACCGATGCCGCGTGCTTTGAGCTTGCGAACAATATTCTGGATGTCAAGCACCGCAATCGGGTCAATACCGGCGAACGGTTCATCGAGGAGCATGAATTTCGGCTGCATGACCAGAGACCGCGCGATTTCGAGCCGCCGACGTTCTCCTCCGGAAAGCAGAAAGGCTTTGCTCTTGGCGACATGGGTAATCGAAAACTCCTCCAAGAGAGCCTCGAGCCGCCGCCGCCGTTCGGCACGCGATATCGGAAGAAGTTCGAGAATCGCCAGCAGGTTTTTTTCGACGGTGAGTTTGCGGAAAGCTGAAGCTTCCTGAGCCAGATAGCCGATACCTAAACGCGCTCGCTTGAACATAGGCAATTTCGTCAGTTTGCGGTCGCCCAGATAGACATCGCCTTTCGTGGGAGAAATCATGCCGGTCATCATATAAAAGGTCGTTGTCTTCCCGGCGCCGTTGGGCCCGAGCAGGCCGACAATCTCTCCGGTATTCACCGTTACAGTGATGTCATCCACAACGCGCCGCTTTCCGTAGGCTTTGACAAGCCCCTCACCTCGAAGCAGCGACTGTTCTTTTTTTTCTTCGGTCGTCACGACGTCGCTTTCTTTTTCGATTTGCGCGAAATCCACCATCCCCATCCAATCAAAGCCCAGATGACAAAATGCGAGACCGTTGCGATTCCGATTCCCGCCCGCAGAGTATTTGAGCGGAAGAAGAACCGTACATGATGCTTGCCTTCGCGTAGGTAGAGCCCCCGGACGAATGTATTGACAAGGAAAATATCGGCCATTTTGCCGTCCACCATCGCTTTCCAACCCGGCGCGTAATGCGCGTCGGAAAGCACCAGAAAACTCGGGCGATCCGTTTCGACCTTGATGTTCACCTCATGAGTTTCGTAGGACGTGATAGTGGCACTCCGATTCGGTGTCGGGCTGATGGGGCCGGGAAGCTCGCGGTCCACGACCGCCCAGTAATCGGGTTGGAAATTCGGTCGCTGCAGAGCTGTCAGCGCGTCTTTCCGGTCAGGGATAACCGCGACCGAGTCAACGAAATAGGCGCGAGGTAATACGCGCAGGTTCTCATAGAGGTAGCGCCGTCCTTGTGGATTCCAAATCACAGGCTTCAGTGTGGGTGTTGAGCCAAGTTCGGCGTCCGTTAGAATGTATTTGCAATTGAGCGACGATAACAATGGCAGGTGTAAAGGAAGGCGCGCATCCGGTCCCTTGTAGAAAAGATAATCCTGCATGTCCTGATACGCGCGCATTTTCACCCCATGATAGCCGCCGAGGGATTGGATGGAGAAATAATTCCAACTGTTATCCTGAAGCAGTCTCCCGGCGGGGAAGACGCGGTAGAGACTTGAATCCTGTTCGAGATATTGGACAGCGCTGTCTCTCGGAAACATCTGCTCCGCGGTTTCCGGAGGCTGTGGGCTGAAGAATTTATGCGAAAACAGCCAGATGTCAAGCGCGGCAATCGCCAGAATGACGAGGATGAACGGCGTACGCTTTATCTTGCCGGTCAGTTTCAAAAACGCCGCGGCAAAGGCCAGCGCCAAAAAGCAGAGTACCCACAGCAAATCTGTTCTCAGGAGCGCGAATCGTTCCGCGCGAATTTTACCGAGGTACTGCGCTGCATTTGCCTGCGCCTGAGCTTGCGGGACACCCTGTGAGAGCCAATGCTGCACGACCCGGCTCGCCTCTCCCGGTTTCTCAAACGAACCGAAGGCTCCCTGCAAGGCGCTGCCGCCCGCCAGAACGATTAGGAAGAGAGCGATAGAAGCAACCAGCCCAATCAGAAAAACTTTACGCCAGCGTTCCGATTTTTCGAGACCGGCGATGTAGCGAATGCCGAAACCCGCCAGAATGATTCCGGAAAATTGCACCAGAAGAATAATCAACGACGGAGTACGGAATTTATTAAAGAACGGCAGATAGTTGAAAAGGAGTTTGTAGAAGCCTTCGAAATGTCGCCCGAGAGACAGGACAAAAGCAACGGCTGAAATGACGCCAAGTGAAACCACCATCCGGTTTTTGGGTGCGAAAAAGGCGAACACCGCGAAGAGAAGCGGCACGATGCCGAAATAGAAACTCGACGACGTAAACGGCATCGGGCCCCAATACGTAGGTGATTTCAAGCCGAACCAAGATGGAACAGCGAACGTCAGCAACTCTTTGGGATGAAAACTCCACATCGTGGCTTGTTCGATGGAATAACCACCGGTGCCTCCGGCGGAAAACGCCGCCGCCGTTCCCCGAATGGAATACGGGAGGTATTCATAGAGCGGCATATACCAGATGGCTCCATGCGCGAATCCTAAAAGAACCGACGCCGCAATCATCGCTGCGGGCGTGATCCAGCCCAACGGTTTTGTTTTGACATTCCATAGAGCCCAAACGAACCAGTAAAGTCCTGTCATGATGAAGCTGTAATAGACGACTTGCGTATGACCAGCCCAAGCGATTTGCCATGCGAACGCCAACGCTAAAAGTGCGACATCCAAAAGACGTCTTTTTTCGAGCAACTGGTGTGTCAGAAGCAAAATCAGCGGAAGGTAGATGAAGGTCATAAATTTACCGCCGTGCGCCGCCGTAGCCAGCGAAATCATATAGGGATTCCACGCCATCAACAGCGCGGGAACAAGCGCGATCAGCGGTCGAAACGACAGCCGCCGCATCAGGAGATAGGTCAGGAGACCCATGTAGAGAAAAAGTGAAATCAACCAGCGGCTGTTGAGCAGTTCTCGTCCTTTGCCCACGCCGAGGAAGAGAACGTATCGGGAAATAAGGTCTGCCCAATGGTGAGGACTCAGCCATTTCCTTGCCAGCGAATAGGGCGGGCCCATATAATTGTAATTCGAGTATGCTCCCGCGGCAAGAGACGGGAAACCTCCGAATAGATTCGGACACCAGGCCGGGTATTTATGGCCGGCTTCGATTTCATGATAGACGAAGCTGTTCAAGCCGGTCGAGGTTTCTGTGTCGTCTCCCTTTGAGAAAGACATGTCGCGGAGGATGAGCTCGTTGAAGAGTAGGAAAACCGCCAAGAAAATCAGCACGCAGGCGATGATATCCGCCTGCCAGATTTTCAGGCCCAGAGTTCCCTTGCTTTCAGACACGGCGGCTGGAGTTTTTTTGTCTGATTTGCCGTGTGGAAGTGTTTTCTTTTTTCGGCCCAAGTTATCCTCGATGTATTTGCGGGTTACAAAAAATTCGTAAACGTATCAGTTGCCTTTGTCTATGAGTCGCTGAGGGATGTAGCGGCCTTCGGTTCCCCCGACGACCTGAATTCGGGCGACCTGATTATTTTCGATAATGACCCGCAGCCGGTCTCCGGACGTTTCGTTCATCCCGCGCTGCCGGTTATCTTCCTGAATATAGTAGGTCGCGCGCGCTGTTCCTTCGACGAAGACTTTTTCCAGATTATCGTTTTCTATCCAGAGAGTCATCTGTTTGCCTTCCATGCGATGGTGTCGTTCTTCATGGAGAGAATCTCCCGGTGAGGTCGCCACAGCGTGTCCCGCCACGAAAACCTGCCGGAGTTCCTCGCCGTCGAAACGGAGCGTAATCGAGTCCCCGAGAATCTCGTCTCGTTCGTGACGGGCTTGCGGAGTTCCGACGAGAATGGCCTCTTCAATTTCACGGAAATAATCGAGGCGGTCGCCAGTCGCTACTAATTTTCCGCGCTGAATTTCGACATGGCCGCGAACACGCGCGCGCTTGATTTCGCCGAAGTATTCGATGGTGTCCCCGCGGATTTCCATCCGAACGTTTCCGACGGAATCTCGTTCTGTTAGAACTGGATTAATGGTCACCCGGCCGTATTGATCCGCTTCGCGAAGATAGCCTTCTTGTCCTGTCAGCAAAAGATGCCGATTGTCTTCCCGCAGTCGCACATTCTGATAGAGAAACGCTTCGCGGCGGTCGTCGAGATATTTTACGCGATAACAGGTGACCGACATCGTATCCTGATAAATACGAACGTCACCGGAAGCGTCGAGCGCGCCAGTCCATTCATTATAAATAACTTCATGTGCCAAGAGAATCCGATTGGGATCCGTGCATTCGACATTCCTGCGAAAGATGACCAGTCCCGAATCCGGATAGTGAAACGCTTCCTGACACGTGACTGAAAAACTGTCCTGCGTCATCCAGACATCGCCCCTCAGCTCCTGCCATTGCCGATTGCCTTCTGTGTGAGACCGGAGCACATCGGCACGCCGGAGCACAATCGGCGAGCGGGGTTTTTCTGCGGCGGCGTCAAGGATTCCCGTCAGCAGAACAAGAGCGGTTATCCAGAGTAAGAATCTCATCGTTTCTTTGCTGAGCGAGGCTCTTCTATTGTATCGCGGGGCGCTGGTTCGATTTCAACAGCGGGCGGTGGAATGTTCTCATGACGAGGTTTCTCAAGCGTCCGGAAACTGTGCCCCGTCGGTTTCTGGATTTCCCAGTTCTGCAGATGTTCATCCGAAACGAACCCGATTCCGTAGATAGTGTCTGTCAATGTCGTCAAGGTAACGCGTGTATCGGAGACAATACGTCGCGCTTGATTTTCCCAGCGGAGCGCGGGTGTTCTGAGTGTTGCGCCGCTGTCGGTGACAGCGATGACATTCCCGAAAGCCTGAAGATCTTTGCGAACTTCATCCACCTGCCCTCTCGCGGCTGTCAATTGGGACGTGTGCAATCCTTCTTCATTGAAGAAATCGACAATGATGCCGCTGTCAAGATAAATGACCGAACGCTTCGTGAATTTCGTAATGTATCCTGCCTGCAGAATAGACACCGGGATACCGTCGCGCAGGAACGTAATCTTCGCTTCCCAGAGTACCTGATCAGGGACATCCCCCGCTTTCTCGGTTGGAGCAGGCGGTAGAGAAACTTCCGCGCAGGACATCATCATCAGTGCCGGAATCAGCATCAAGAATGTGCGCTTTCGTGACAGAACTCTCCACATGGTTTACTTAGGTATCCCGGATTTCAGGAGCGTGTGCATGTGCACGACGCCGACAACATGATGGTCATCTTCGGCGACAGGCAGCACAGTGATATTATGCGTCTCCATGATGTTGATGGCGCGTGTCACCAGAGCCTTCGGCGAAATTGTTTTAGGATTTCGCGTGGCAAAATCTTCCGCGGATACCTTGCTCAAATCGCCTCCTTTTCCCAAAAGACGCCGCAGATCTCCGTCGGTGACAATCGCCCAGAGTTTATTTTCATCATCGAAGACGCACGCAATTCCCAAACCCTTCCGCGTAATTTCTTCGATAGTTTCCGGGAGGGGAGTGTGTTTTTGCACTCGCGGAATTCCGTCCCCTTTCACCATGACATCTTCGATTTTTTCGCGGAGGTGACGTCCCAGCGCTCCTCCGGGATGGAGAAACGCGAAGTCCTCGCGGCGAAAGCCTTTTTTCTGAAGGAGCGCAACCGCAAGAGCATCTCCCATTGCCAGCGCGGCGGTTGTCGAAGCGGTCGGCGCTAAATCCAATGGGCAGGCTTCCTCTTCCACCGAACAATCCAAAACGACATCGCAGTTTTCACCGATAGGTGAATCCGGCGCTCCCAAAAGACCAATGACCGGTACGCGCATAAGTTTGATGTACGGAACAATCCCCTGCAATTCCACGGTATCGCCGCTTTTGGAGATGATAATCACCGCGTCGCGTTTGCCGATGATTCCCAAATCACCATGAACGGCTTCGGATGGATGAAGAAAAACAGCGGGCGAACCGGTGGAAGAAAGCGTCGCGGAGATTTTGCGCCCCACCAGACCGGATTTGCCCATGCCGGTCACCACGATGCGACCGTTGATGCCCGCCAGAAGCCGGACGGCTTCGGCAAAAGCAGGCCCTATTCTCTGTTCCAGATTCGCTACCGCCTGAGCTTCAATGCGTAAAACTCGTCGCGCGATTTCCAGTGATTCATGGGTTTTGACGTTGGTATTCATGTTTTGTATTTGCGCATTATTTGGCAGTCGGTTGATGGCGAAACGCAAGGAATTCCTCATAATGACCGGTGGCTTGAAGCCAGTGGTCAATCAGTTCTCGCACTGCCCCATACCCGCCCGGAAAGCGGCTGATGAAATGCACCTTCCGGCGGATTTCCGTATGAGCGTCTGCCGGACATGTCGCCAGTCCGACTTGTTCAAGGATAGACAGGTCAAGGACATCATCCCCCATAAAAGCGATTTCTTCCGGGAGCAGACCGTGACGCTTGCAGATTTCCTCGAAGACCGGCAGCTTTTCGGGATTTCCGAGATGAATTTCGTCCATCTGGAGGTCTTTGCAGCGAAGCAGCGTGGCTTCTGAAGCTCGACCGCTAATCACGCCGGTTTTTAGCCCGAAACGGCGGCAACGAATCAGCCCCAGACCATCGCGCACCGAGAAATGCTTGGATTCGATACCTCTGTCATCAAGCGTAATGGTGCCATCCGTCATAACGCCATCTACATCTAATAACAGCATGCGAGTACGAGCAAACCGCTGTTGAATGTCGTCTGGAAGCTCCGAGGTGCGTGGTTGTTCAGGGAAAAGATTCGGAACGTCTGGCATATAATTTCTTTACAACGATTTAGGGTGACAAATCTGGTAAATAGATCGCCATAGGTATAGTTTTTGCTTAAAGGAAAATGTAACGCTTTTTGAGCTATTTGTCAAGGAAAAAGATGTGGCTTTTACGGTAAAGCAGTTTTGGCCGGGTTAAGCGCTTTAGCTTCATCGGTGGGATGACAGGAACCAGCGCTGAACTCGGCTCGGCGAGAATTGAGAACACAATACTGGTAGTGTCGCACGGCAGTGCACTTGGATTTGATAATTCCGGCCGGGTTACGCGCGATAGGTTCATCGTTTGGTATAAAGGGAGCTGCGCTGAACCCGGCTCGGCGGGGAAGAAATAGAGGAACCCGGATGTTTTCCCCGGGTTCTTCATATTGAGAGCAGTTTTAGGCAAATCTAATGTTCCGCATGCGCCAAAGGCAGCACTTGATCGATGGCTTGGCGCAGGTCTGCGATGGTGAAAGGCTTTTCCAGATAGGCATCGGGTGCATGAGTTTCCAAAATCCCACGGTATTGAAAATATCCGGTAACGAGAATGACCGGAATTTTCGGATTATGCTGCCGGATATCGCTCATCAGAAGCAAACCATTGCGATTCGGCATGTGAATATCTGAAATCACAATACTTGGAAGTTCACGTTTATAAACTTCCCAAGCTTCGTCTCCATCGCGGGCTGTGCGCGTTTCGAAGCCGAGAACCTGCACAAGACTTGAAAGAACTTGCAGCATGTCGGTGTCATCATCAACAACAAGACACTTTGTCATTGCGCTTTTTTCCTTAGTTTGCTATCGTTCGTGAAGGAAGGAACAATTTGATAGTCAAGGTGCGCAAATTTTATGCCGTGCTCAGCCCTTGATTCCTCCCAAAGGTCGGAGTTTCGCAACCTTGTGAGAAAGCCCGGCCTGATGCGCGATTTCGACGACGTCTTCCACATTTTTGTAGGCCTCCGGATATTCTTCCGCCAAGGTCCGTCGTCCTCGCGCATAGACAATGATGCCTTTTTGTGATCGCAGCTCTTCAGCAATATGTCTTCCCTTGGTTGCTCGAACCGCCGCATGCCGACTTTGCAAACGTCCCGCGCCATGACAGGTCGAAGCGAAGGTTTCCTGCGCGGCTTTTTCGGTTCCAATAAGCAGATAAGATGCGCGTCCCATGTCGCCGGGAATTAACACCGGGGCTCCGATATGGCGATAAACTTCCGGCACTTTAGGATGACCGGCCGGGAGAGAACGCGTCGCTCCTTTCCGGTGGACGCACAATTTCCGAGAGTGTCCGCCCACGTTGTGAGTCTCGAAGCGGGCGATATTATGAGTAATGTCATAAATCAAGCGCAACCCGAGCTGCATCGGTTCTTTGTCAAACACTTGCCGGAAAGCTTCGCGCACCCAGTGCACCAGAACGAGGCGATTCGTCCAGCCATAGTTCGCGGCGGCGGACATCGCTCCGACATACGCTTTGCCTTGTTTCGATTGGATGGGTGCGCAGGCGAGTTGCCGGTCGGGAAGTTCGAATCCATATTCGCGAACGGCTCTCTGCATAACCCCCAGGAAATCATCGCAGACCTGATAACCGAATCCGCGTGAGCCGGAATGCACCATGACACAAATCTGATCCCGCTCCAAGCCAAAAACACTGGCGAGTTTCTCATCGAAGATGTCTTCGACAACCTGAACTTCGACAAAATGATTGCCGGAGCCCAGTGTGCCAAGCTGGTCTTTGCCTCGCAAGCGCGCTTTGTCCGACACCTGATTCGGATCCGCTTCTTTCAAACATCCGTTCTCTTCCATGTGATTCAGGTCAATATCCCAGCCATAGCCGTGTTCCACCGCCCAGCGCGCTCCTTGTGTCATGACGTTGTCGATGTCTTTAGATTTGAGCCGTATCGGGCCGCCGGTGCCGACTCCTGCGGGAATCTTGGTAAACAGAGTGCTGATGAGTTTCTCGAGGACGGGCTTTACATCTGACTGCGACAAATCCGTTCGGAGAAGGCTAACGCCGCAGTTGATATCGTAACCGACTCCCCCCGGCGAAATAATCCCCTCCTCGACATCAAACGCCGCCACGCCTCCAATCGGGAAACCATAACCCCAGTGTATGTCCGGCATGGCCATCGAGGAGCCAACGATACCCGGGAGGGTGGCGACATTGGCGACTTGTTGGGGAGTATTGTCCGTGCGTATGTGGGCGAGGAATTCAGGACTCGTGTAGATGATTCCATCGGTGCGCATGCCAGCGACCGCTCCTTTCGGGATACGTACGCGCCAGCGGTCAATGGGTTCGAGGGGAATATTTGATTTCGTTGTCATGGCAATTTCCTGCTTTAAGATTCCGGCCGGGTTACTGTCTCGCCGCGGCATGCGTCCTCGCGTGCCCGGTTTCGCAGTTCTATAAATCGCAGAGGATGTCGATGGAAACTGAATTTCGCGTGCGGATAATCGACAGATTGTGATAGGTTACCGCTTTAATTTCCCGCTCGATGTGGTGCCTTTGAGGGTTTAGAGGTTCTCCGATGAACTCTGCTTTTAATGTATCACCCCAGATGAGTGATTCAACTTTGCGCGGAAGCCAGCGATGTCCGAAGACAAGGAAAAGCACCTCATTCAGGAAATTTATCATCAACTCCTCTTCATCTTCACCTGAAACTTTGAGGCTTCGGGTTTCACGCTCGCGAATAGTATCAAGCGGAAGTAGAGCGGCGATGAGGCTTTGCGCGACCGTTGCTGTGACAGAGGGCAAGTCAGGCCCTTTCGCTCGAAACCCTAAATCACCGGAGGCTTCGTACTCTTCCACGGTTACCTCTGGTTTAGTTTGAGAGGAGGAGTCATACGTTTTCATAGGCTCTTGCGTCTGTCGTAATCTCGTGGGTCAGCTATATTCATAATAGAGTGCTCAATCTGGTTCAAAGGTAACGCCACCCGTTTAATATACAACGTTTCGGCACCTGTGGCAACTCCATTTATCGCTATGGGAAAAACGGAGCCTAAAAGGGGATGGAAAAAATCACTTGCTGAAATCTCGCATAAAAAGCCTACTTACCCAAGCATAGTAAACATAAGACCGCTGAAAAAAGGCAAACTTTATGGAAAAATTTTTAGAAAAACTATTGACAATCAGCACGAGATTTGTTATAATACGTAATCTCTGAAAAGTATCCACTTAAATAATCACGCATAATTCTGGAGGAAGACAGATGTCTTTGAAAACTAAGATTTTAGTAGTCCTGCTTATCCTGGTAATCGTTCCAGCCACTGCTCTTGGAACTGTGACACGTGTCCAGGGTCTTGGAGGATGGCCGGGAACGACGTACATTGTGAAGGACGCGGTGAACCCGGTACATTTCCCGTCCACACTCGCTTATTACTCTCATTTGCTCTACGCTGAGTTTGCTGAGAGCGCAACCGGTACCCGGCTGGATCGTGTCGGCGCCTGGTACGGTTTCGAAGGAAAAGACTGTGTTTTGGGTTTTGACATTTTTGACCGAGGCAAAGGAGCTTATTCGGGAATGCCCGATATCCCGATGGGAAATAATGCGCTTCCCTACCGTGCAAATCTGCGCTGGGCGAAACCATTTGGCAATGTTATCTTCGGTGCGGCGTTGGGTTTGTTCCACGAGTCCCACATGGAAGGCAAAAAGGCGGATGGTTCCGAGTCGAAATTAGAGCAGAAGAGTACTGTTATCGGGCTGAAACTCGGCGTCACGGCGCTTGACAACCTGTTGGATGTTGCATTGGGATTCGAGTTCCCGAGCTGGACATACACAGACGCTGATGGGAACACGATTACCGAAAACGACGGGTCGAGCCGTATTGACTTTGCCGCCCGTTATTGGTATCACTATGCGGAAAAAGCATCCTTGATCCCGCATATGGAAGTTATGATGTACACGGATGCGTATTCAACTCCGGTTCCCGACGGAGTATCGGCTTCTAGTACGACGGTGCGCCTTGGTGTCGGTCATAACTGGAAGCCTGTGAAGGCCGTTCTTGTCGTATGGGAAATGGGTGTTCGTTTTGCATCCACGAAATATGAATCCGAGGTTTCCGGCAGCACCGATTACACCGATAGCTTTACCGATCTGCCTTACTGGCGTATCGGTTGGGAAGGCCGCGTTTATAAGTGGCTAAAAGTCCGTGCCGGTGCCTGCAAAGTCTGGCAGAACGAGAAGTATGAAACCATACTGCTCGAGCCGGATGATGGCAAGACGTCCACGTCTATGTTCTTCGGTGGTGATTTCAACTTTGGTCCGGTAACGATTCAATACCTGCTGGATCAGGATTTCGTCCGTCGCGGCCCGCATTTCATTTCGGGTTCGCCCGGCTCGATTTTCCACCGCTTCAGTATGTTCTACAAGGTTCCGAAGTAATTCGCAAACACTGCAAAATAGAAAAGCCGGAGGCAAATGCTTCCGGCTTTTTTTATCTCTGTTGCAGTTTAATGACAATCGAGATGGGGAGTGGGAAGCCTCCGGCTTCCCGTTGGTGCTAACCTCAGCGAAAGAATCCTGGGCTGCAGGAGGAAGACGGCTTCCCGGACGAACAGCTCGCGAATCGGGACACTTGCCTTTCCGCCTTTTCACTTCCGCAGTGCGGACATTTGATTTTCTCACCATCCCGCCAGGTCGATACCCATTCTTCGAAGCGCGAATCGCAGTCGGGGCAGTGGTATTCAAAAATAGGCATAATTCAGATTTCCTTTTTGTTACGCGCCGCTTGTTGATAGAGCGGCGTTGTTACTTTCTTGTCGAATGATATCTATTTTTTCTTTTAGTAAATTGAGGTCTTGAATCAGCGCCTGTCGCTTCTCGCTTTCGAAAGAGGACAGCAGGCGCACATGAACATCCTCAAGATAGACGGTAATATGGCGCAGCGTTTCATGGCCTTTATCCGTCAGATGCAGACTCTGGAATCTGCGGTCGCCTTCAAGCTCGGAGCGCCGAATAAGTCCTTTATTTACAAGCCCATTCACGATTTGGGTAATTCGGCTACGCGCGACAGACAGAATCTGAGCGGCAGCGCTCGGACTCGAAAAATGCTGCTCAGACAAGGCCTGCAAGAAGCGTCCCTCTGCTATAGTAAGGCCAAATTGAGAATAGCCGGTAGCTTCCCGGTCAGTGCAACACACGACGAGCGCTTTCATAACCGCAGCTATTTCATGAGCTTGTGAAGTCAGTTGATTCGTCATCTTATGATTAATACTGTTTACTGTTCATATCCTTAACTAAATATACGAAAAAAATCTGCCTTTGTCAAGGGGTAATTTCAAAATAGGTGTCTGACTCGGGGAGTAGGGTGCGGGTCTGTGACCCGTCCGTATGGTGAGACACCTAACAGGGCGGGCTGAACGCGAAGGGTGAGGGCACCCGTTCGCGGGGAAGATTCGGTGATGTCAGGAATCCCGCTCCACGATTCAGGGTCGGCTGCAAGCAGCCAACACCGCGAGAGATTCCGGCCGGGTTACGCGCGATAGTTTATCGTTTGGCAAAAGGGAATCTGCGCTGAACCCGGCTCAGCGAAGCATTCATTCGCCGCGGCATGCGTCCCGTGGCGGGGGCGTCTTGGTAGGGATAGGTCTGTGACCTGTCCGTCTATGCCTGCGTGTTTGATATAATTCTTGCGGTCGGGTGTCACAGACGCCGACCCTACGCCTCATTATCCCACCATAGGCTGTAGGATAAAAGAAAGAGGCTCCGATATTTTCGGAGCCTCTTTTCTTTTAGGAATAATTCGCGCAAGCGCGAAATTTTTCTTAGTTGGAAGCCTTCACGATAAAGAAGTATTGCTCACCGGTGAGCTCGCTGAGCGGGATTGTCAAACTTGTGTCGCTCGTCGAACCTCTTGACGTCGCGAATGTTCCGTTGGGATCGGTGTCGCTGTAGGCATTATACTGCGATGCGCCGGTCGATGTCCACGACAGAACGATATCCGTGCCAACCACCTGTACACACAAATCGCTGACCGGAACCGGCGGCGCCGATGGCATACCGATAATCATGAAATCATCCATATACCAGCCTTCCATCCCACCACCGTCATCGCTGCCGAAACGGAAACGGAACTGCAGGCTGCTGCCCGCGTAAGCATCAAGCTCCACACTTGCTTCTGTCCAATCGAAGTTGTCCGAATAGCATGGCGTAGCGCAGTCAAAGGGACCTGTGTAAGGATTACCGCCACCGGCCGTACAGCGCGTAACCTTGTTGTGATTCGGATTTAATGTCGTAAGCTGCGCCCATGCTCCGCCATCTACAGAAATATCGACAGTGCCTGCATCATATGCCGAATCAGGATAGGCTCCGGAAATCTCAGCTTCAATCCTGTGCCAGAACGTCAGCGTCGCTTCTCCGCCGATGGAAATCGAAGGACTGACCAGACCACCATAAGCATGGCTGGCATAAGTGCCTGTGCTGGTATCGCCGAATTTCCACGCATGGCTGGCGCTGTGATTCATTTCAGTTGACAGATGCCATTGATCCGCCCAGCCGACTTCCAATTCGCTGTGCGTCCAATCGCCTTGGCCGGATTCCATATTATCCGAGAAAATCACACCATAGACAGAGAAGCTGTAAACATCGCTGGAGTCCGAGTTGTGATTTTCCGAAGAGTCGGTTGCTGATACAAAGTAATAAATCGTGGTTCCCGCCGGATAACCGCCAAACGACGCCGACCAGATGTCGCTTCCTTCATAGGTCATCGCCTGCGATGAGAAATCAACGCCATTGAAGCCGTGATAGAACGTCGCGCTTTCGACACCCGAATAATCCGTGATGGTTGCATCCAAGACATACGGCCCGGTTTCATCCATGGTATCATTCAGCGGCGTAAAGGCGATATTCGGCGGCCATTCATCTGGACCCTCGGTAATCACAAGCACATCGGCGATGTACGTCTCTTTGTTGAAAGCGGTCACGGTTAATTGGATGTTCTCACCGACCGGCAAGGATTCGCCGTCCACAGGAATAGCCGCAAAACCTGTAGCGTCCGTGTACTCCGCCCCAAGAAGCTCGCCGTTATATGACAGCGCACACAAGGCGCCTTCCAAACCGGACACGGTTACAGGGAAGCTCTCAATACCGTGGTTGATTACGCCGTCGTGGCTGACAGACATAGCAACCGGGTTCACCGTTCGCAGCAGAATCGATGGGTCGCCGAAGATGTGCCATGTGTTGTACATATTGACACCTGACGTACCATTGATATCAATCATCTTGCACGAACCATTATAGCAAATCCCGCCAAAGGTCAGCATGCTTTCCGCGCAAAGTAAATCCACAGCTTCATCTTGTGCATCCATCGGAGGAGCCCAATCCTGATCAATCGACGACATATACGCCGCAACGGCTCCAGTGGGTTCGCCTCCATTCGTTGCCCTGAGCCACGCTTCTCCAAAGCAGGTCGTACTGGTGAAATTCCCGTTCACGCATGCGACGCTGAAAATAAAGGGAAGCATGTTATCATTCGTCAAGCTATTGACATTTGTATTGGAAAATCCGGTTGTACCCCAAGAGGTCGTGCTTCCATGACCCGTATAATTGATAAAACTCCGCCCGCCGTTCACCGCGGTAGTCACTTGCGAAGCCGAGGCACCCGGATCATAAATCTGATCCACAGAAGCATACGTGAAATTCAGCAGATCCGTGCGAATGTAATCCAAGTGCACGTAGTCGTATTCTCCATTATGCCCCCCCGGTCCTTCATCGGAAGCAATCCCGGTCCCATCATCATACCATGTGCTGCTCGATGATGCATCCCGTTCGTATTCGATAGTTCGCTCGACCTGCGTTTCAACATCACCTACCGATTCGGCAGAAAAACGTCCAACGAAAATATCCGGATAGTCATCTCCTCCAAAAGTCTTGGCATACGTAGGGTCCGATGCGCCACCGGAGGCTGTCGGTGTCGCTACTTGTGAGGCGTCTCCGACTAAAAGCACCCAGCTGAGATTTCCACCTG
>CBDVDL010000005.1:0-22041 GCA_965372735.1 uncultured Alphaproteobacteria bacterium
GAATAAGCGATGGATTGTTGACCAATGCCCGTGCAATGGCGACGCGCTGGCGCTCCCCGCCGGACAATTCATTCGGTCTGTGGTGACCACGGTCGGCGAGCCCGACCGCTGCTAACACTTCCCGTGCTTTCTGCCGCCGGACTCCCACAGGCTTGCCCGCATAGACGAGCGGCAATTCGACATTATGCAGCCCTGTCGCACGCGGAAGAAGATTGAAGGTCTGGAAAACAAAACCAATGCGTCGATTGCGAATCTCCGCCAACTGATTGTCCGAAAGCTGGGAAACATCCTCTCCCGCCAGCATGTAAGACCCGCTTGTCGGCGTATCCAGACAACCGATAAGATTCATCAAAGTCGATTTTCCGGAACCGGAAGGCCCCATACTCGCGACGTATTCATTTGGTTCTATCGTCAGGGAAATATTTCGGATAGCCGGCACTTCAATCGTGCCCACCTTGTAGATTTTCGAGATGTCGCTCAGCTCGATCAGGTGGCTGTTCTGCATTTTCAACTCTGACCTATTTCTTCTTTTTCTTGTCTTCTTTGATGGTACTCTGTGTGCCGTGTGTCAGGTCTTTGGCAAGAGCTTTATAGGGACCGGTGACAATCTTCTCGCCGCCTTCAAGACCGGAGAGAATTTCGATGTGCGTGTTCGATGAAATACCGGTTCGAACCGGCACCCAAATCGCCGAATCGTTACGCATGACATAGACGCCTTCGACCAAATCTTCTCTGCGAAGAATTTTTCCGGTGTCAACCGCTGTGCCGCTGCGAACTTCCTCGGCGCGCTGGCGTGATGATTTGCGCTGTGGCTTTTCTTTAATCTCGACGGGCTTGCCTTCTTTGCGGTCACGCAAAGCGACGGACTGCAGTGGTACCGCCAGCACGCTGTCGCGGCGGTCAATTTCAATATCCACCGTAGCGGACATACCCGGTCGCAGCGCGGAAATGCTGTCGAGTATCATAACGTCCACGCCGAAATTCGTCGCTTCTTCCTGTGTTCCGTAGCCGCTGACTTCCGCAGATTGAGCAATTTCGGCGACGATGCCAACGAAAACAGTATCGGGAAACGCGTCGATTTCACAGCGGGTCGTATCCCCCAACTTGACTCCAACGATGTCATTCTCGTCCACCTCCGCTTTGATCTGCATGCGGGAGAGGTCTGCGACAATCAGGATAACATCTTCCTGAAAGGTTGATCCGAGGGTCATTTCCCCTTCTTCTTTATTCAACCGGCTGATTGTCCCGGACATTGGAGCGGATAGGATCGTTTTTGACAGGTCATCGCGGACCTGCTTTTCACGGGCAATCATCTGATCAAGTTCAGCTTCCATCAACCGAGACTGAGCGCGAGCGGCGTCCAACTCTGCTTCCGAAATCATACCCCGCGCGACGAGTTCTCCAGCCCGCCTGAAATCCGCTCGAGCTTTGTCGAGCTGAGCTTGTGCGGCACGTCTGCCTGATTGAGTCTGTTCAAGCACGGCTGAATATCTCTCCTTGTCCAGCTCTATCAGGAACTGCCCCTTCGTCACCCGCTCGCCCTCACGTACGGCAAGTTTCGTGATGCGCGCCGGTATCTGGGATGAAACTTTCACCTGAACAACCGGTTCCACTTTCCCGGAGGCTGAAACCGTGGCAACAAGGGACTGTCGGGTCACTTCTTCAGTGGTTACCAGCAGTTTTTTCTCGCCTTGGCTCTTCTTGATAATGACTCCCACAACAATAATAATAATGACGATGAGAGTGGGAATCCAATAGCGTTTCTTGATTTTCATTGATTTTCCAGAAAAATACTTCTAATGGTTGATAAGAACGGCTTTGAAAAATAAGAGTAGTTAAGAAGGAAAGAAGTTGCACTCCTCGTAATAAAAATCACAAGAATGTTGCTTCTGAACTTGTCTCCGCCGAGCCGGGTTCAGCGCAGATTCCCGTATAACCAAACGATGAAATTAGCGCGCATAACCCTTTTTCTCGCCGAGCCGGGTTCAGCGCAGGTTTCCGTCTTCCAAATGATGAACTTATCGCGCGTAACCCGGCCGGAATTTTAAGCTTTATCGGCCAACGCTGTCAGGATACCCTTGCAGCGATGTTCCCATGTGTAATCTGCGGCAACCTTCCGGTAAGCAGCTTGAGTCATTTTTCCGAGCGCGGCCTCTTCAATTCCCTTTTTCAGCGCTGCAATCATGGCGTTCAGATTGTCCGGTTCAAAGAGAATGGCGTCGCGCCCATCTTCAAGCACTTCCACGACTGTCGGAAAAGCCGGGCCGACAATCGTACGCTGTGCCGCCATATATTCGAACATTTTCATCGGCGAACACGTAGCGATGGTGGGGACTTTCCATGTCCACAACATAAGCAGCACGTCGGCGGCATAGAGATAGGCAGGCACTTGAGGATGCGGAACGAATCCGAAGAAGTCAACATTTTTCACTTGCAGGTGATGCGCGGCTTCTTTGGAACGCGCGATGTCGTCTTCTCTCCCTCCCAAAATCCAGAAACGATAATCCGGAAAAGCTTTCGCGGCGCCCAATAACAACTCAAGCCCTCTATCTTTGTACAGGGAGCCTGCATAGAGAATAACCGGGCGCTCTTCTTGAATCCCCAAGTGAGCGCGAGCTTCTTTGATACTCATGGCGGGCTCGAAAAGCGACATGTCAACCGCATCATGCGCCACATGGATTTTTTCTTCCGGGACGCCGAATTTCGCCCAGACATTTCCCAGAGCTTGGGAAATCGACACAAAGAGACGCAATCCCGGCAGGTTCGCCGCCTTGACAATCCGATGGCGAAGAAGTCGGTCAATCGCTTTGAAGTCGTTATGCAGTTTAACGCTGTGAGCTTCAAAAATAATGGGGGGACAACACCGCGCCAGCGGTAAAACTTCCCATGTTCCCCGACAATAAACGAGGTCGGGTTCCCCGTCCTTCATCATCTGAAGCGCGCCCCGCAATCCGCCGAGCATTTGAAGACGATTAAAAACCGTGCGGCTGGGGAAAAAGCAAATGGGAAAAGGAAGATCATCGCCATAGAGACGTTTGATAGCTTCGAAGCGCTCGTCGTGTGAAGTTGTTTGCCCTGCAGGGCCGCAAAGTTCGATACGATGCCCCAGGCGGGAAAAAGCCCGGCACATCTGAACCATCTGCACGCAGGAAGCCGCCCGCCGCGAAAGGTCTTGAAGCGTAATATATCTGATGTACATGGATTGCTAATCGTGATGGGTAAAATGAAAGCTTATTCAATTTCGGCCGGGTTACACGCGATAGTTTCATCGTTTGGTTTACGGGAACCTGCGCTGAACCCGGCTCGGCGAATCATCCACTCGCCGTGGCATGCGTCCCGCGTGCCCGGAATGCAGTAACGCCAGCTCGCTTGAGAAGAGGCGCTACCGCTCATTAATATACGAAACTTCAATGGGAATGCAAAGAATTAAAGTTTGAGCTCGAGGCGGGCAAATATTTCCGTCGAAAGGTCAACCATCTTCGGAGTAACTTTCCGACCCAGACCATCTTTCAGAAGAACAACCACCGGACGGTGACAATCATTGGGATTGGGGCGCATAATGACGGCTTCGTGATTTCTCACCGAGGCAATTGGCGAATCTGCTCGGAATGTTGAACCAGCCAATCCGGCCAAGAGTGGCGGGCAAAAAAAATCCGCCTGCAACGGCGGATTGAAATTCAAATAGAAGAAGCGGTTCTATTGACCCGGCAGAACCGCCAGATTGTCAAAGAAATAATCCAATGGGTCAACAGGAGTCCCGGCGACTCGAACCTCATAGTGCAGATGTGAGCCGGTCGAACGACCTGTCGCCCCAACGGTGCCGATTTGCTGTCCTCGGTGGATATACTCACCGACTTTGACATCTATCGTATGCAAATGACCATACACGGTTTGATAATCGTAGCCGTGGTCTATCATCACTAATTTACCATAGTTGTAATACCGACCGGCATACGTTATCTGACCTTCCGCCGTGGAAATCACCGGTGTTCCCTGCTTCTGAGGAATATCCACACCTGCATGCATCGTCGTCCGGCGTGTGAAAGGATCCCGCCGATAACCAAATCCTGAGCTGATGTAGCCGCCTTCGACAGGTCGCAGACTGGGAGTGTGAGCCAGAATATCCTGGTCCGCCGTGAACTTCGCGCTGATTTCCTCGAAGCTCTCGACTTGAAGCTGAATTTCCCGCTCGATTTTCTCCAAGGTCCAACGTGTGGATTGCAATTCCGGAGAAGAGGATGCCATCGAGAAATCTTCGACTCCTCCACCAACGCCGACTCCACGTACATCCTGATCAATCGCAGGCAAATCCGCTAACAGGCGAAGAAAATCGTCGGTCTGAGCCAAGCCTGCCAGATTACTTTCCACCTGATTCAGATGTCCGTTCAGATCTTCAAGCTGCCATTCCAGCTCCATTTTCTCAGACATCAAAGCCGATAACTTTCTGGCACTGATAACATGAGAAACCGAGAAGCTTATCACCAGACTTACGCAAAAACATGAGAGAACAAGAAGCGCCCCAAAGACAGCTACTTTGGTGCGCGTCAGAGAAAACTCAGTCTTTTTCGTGAGGTCTTCTGAAAGATAGATGAGTCTGAAGTTTTTCGACAGCATTCAGATACAAATACGTAATTGTATTACACAAAACGAAAAATTCATGCGGAAAGCACCTGTTTAAGTGTCTTTCGTCACAAACCAGAACACAGGTGATTTATTTCCGCCACAACATCCGGTATATCCACAAAGGACGTTCCAGATTTGGCGTAATTATACGGAAGTTTTGCGAGAAAGTCAAGTTCTAATTTCAAAAAATACGGCGATTTCGAGACATCTTTTATCTCATACCCCTACGAGGCGTTTGATAATGCAAGGCATATAAAATCAAGGTGGGAATATATCATAGATATGAGCTTTTCCAGCGATTCCTATGGCATTTTGCCCAATTCGCAGGTTGTATTTCACTCGTTTCAAGTGATTTTGAATCTATCCAAGGTAGCTTCGAAGAGCCTTCGAACGGGAGGTGTGGCGTAGACGACGCAGAGCTTTTTCTTTAATCTGGCGAACGCGTTCACGAGTGAGTTCAAAACGCTCGCCGATTTCTTCCAGTGTCAGGGGATGTTCGCGGTTCAATCCGAAATAAAGACGAACGACTTCCGCCTCGCGCCCAGATAACGTCGCCAATGCACGGTCTACTTCCTGGGAGAGTGACTCCTTTAAGAGCGTCTGGTCCGGAGGCGGCTGAGAGTTGTTGTGAATAATATCTAAGAGCCGGTTGTCTTCCCCCTGGCTGAACGGAGCATCCATCGAAAGATGGCGACCGGACATCTTCATCGTATCGGTCACTTCAAACGGGGAAATATCCAAAACTTCCGCAATTTCTTCCGGGGTCGGTTCCCGTTCGAACTCCTGCTCGAGATTCGAATACATTTTCCCGATTTTATTCAAGGCTCCGACACGGTTCAGAGGAAGCCGCACCACGCGGGACTGCTCTGCTAACGCCTGCAGGATACTCTGGCGAATCCACCAGACCGCATAGCTGATGAATTTATAGCCGCGCGTTTCATCGAACCGTTTCGCAGCCTTAATCAGACCCAAGTTCCCTTCGTTAATCAGGTCGCCGAGTGAAAGTCCTTGATTTTGATATTGTTTCGCGACCGACACAACGAATCTGAGATTTGCTTTGGTCAGTTTCTCAAGGGCCTTCTGATCTCCACGGCGGATTTTCTTGGCCAACCGTACTTCCTCTTCAGGGATTAAAAGATCAACCTCGCCTATCTCCTGAAGATACTTTTCGAGGGACTGATTAGCCCGGATATTCACTTTTTTTGAAATTTTGGTCACGGGAACTCCAATGATTGAATTCGACCTTCAAATGCCTTTTTCAGCAAACCTATTTTACTCAATCTATTGTAAATAAGTTCCCGTTTTACGTCGTTCATACCTTCATTTCGCCGAAAGAGATTCATAGGGAATTTCAGGCCACGGTAAGTTCTTGATTTTGCGGACGGCCGTCCCGGGCCTTATCTGCAAACGGGACAAGCACGCGGAAAGTCGATCCCTTGCCGGGCTGAGACTGCACTTCTATTTTACCGTCATAGCGAGCCAAAAGCTGCCGGCTGCCTGAAAGCCCCAGTCCTGTACCTCGCCGCCCTTCCGACTCTTCGCTGTCCACCGAAGGCTTTGTCGTGAAGAAGGGTTCGAAAATCCGCTCTTTCACCTTCTCCGTCATTCCGGTGCCGCTGTCTTCAATCTCAATTATGACACAGCCATCATCATGGCGGGTGCGCACTTGCAGCACTTTCTGCGGCGTCTCGTACATGGCATCAACCGCGTTGTTGATAATATTCAGCAGCGCCTGAGAAAAATCGCCGTACACTCCCCAGATTTCCGGTAAATCGGAGTCAAAATCATAAACCTTCTCGATTTCATGCTTGAAAAAGAGATCCGCTTCCAGAAAAGCCAATTCGGTTCGCAACAATTCGTTGACTTGGATATACCGGGCGTCCACTTCTTCCTGATGGCGCGCTCGAATCATCAGCGTTCGAATAATATCTTTAATCTTATTCGTCTGTTTGAGGATAACATCCAATTCGTTTAATTCAGGATGGGTAGCGCGGAGAAGCTCGGTGAACCCCTGAATTCCAGTCAAGGGGCCATTTAGGTTATGAGCGATGCCACTGGCAAGCAATCCAACCGATTCAAGCTTATGGGCTTGCTCAAGTTCTCGGTGTACTCGCTGCTGTTCTGTGACATCCACCGCCAGCGCCAGACGAGCCGGTTTGTTCATGAATTCGATATCCACAGAGGAAATATTCACTTCAAGGAACACACCTTCTTTCGTCTGATGTCGGAGACTACTATAATTTGCCGAATGCTCTTTCATACCTTCCTGAATACGATTCTCAGCATCCTCGTGATCTTCGGGCGGATGCAAGTCGAAAATGGTCATTTTCAGGAATTCTTCACGCGTATAGCCATAGCGATGCACGGCGGATTCACTGATGTCCAAAATCTGAAGCGTCTCGGGGTCATGGACAAAGATCGCTTCTCCGATACTGTTAAACAGTGTTCGATAGTTGCGTTCGGAGTTTGCCAGACGTTCGTAAAGTCGCGCACTGTGAATGGCGGAGGCAGCTAAAGACGCCAGCCCTTTGATGAATTCAAAATCAGCCTGCGTAAATTCCCATTCCCCCAAACGACTCAGGGTCAGGACGCCGATGACCTCATCTCGATGTTTCAGGGGAGCACAGAGAAGTGATTCCGGTTCAACAGGCGTGCCCGGAATCTGAAAACCCCGGCCGGTCAAATCAACCCTGTTCACAAGCTCCGCTTCCCCTCGCAACGCCACTCCGCCGCTGATACCTTCTCCCAATTTCAACGGCGTGTCGAGAATTTCATCGGAGTATTCTTCGCGCGAGATAAATGGTTGCAGAATGTCGCCTTCCAGCAAGTAGAGAGTTACACCATCCGAACGCACCAAATCCTGAGCGCGGAAAGCCACCGCTTCCAGAAGATCGTGGAGTTCGAGTTTGCCGGCGAGTTCGTGGGAAGTCTCCAACAGAGCGGCAAGTCGTGACCAGGACTCGGTCTCGCCGTTCGTTAGTATGCTTTGTTCAAGTTGAGACGTCATGTCAGAATGTGTTGTTTTTCAGATAAATGTGTTTTTTTGCACTCATAGCACTTTATAGATTGCAAGACCTGTGCCTCCATCTCTATCTTTTTGTTGGAATTTTTAAACGTGATACATAGAAAGTTATAAGGCCTTCTGTACAATTGCGGCACATTTCCAAAATGCGCCCTTTCGTGAGTAAGAGGCTTCGCAGTTGTTGGTATTTCTTGCCGCGCCAGATGTCAGAGAACGAGGCTTCATGAAGATTGCCCATGACGAATTCCTCGTCCTTGTCAAAACAGCAGGGCACCACCGTACCATCCCAATCAATCTGACATGAAAACCACAGGCGTCTGCAATGCTGGTATCGGCGTTGAACCTCCCAGCTTGCCCCTCGACGCTGATAGCGCGACAGGCGCGTGTTTTCAGGCAAGAATTTCTCCGCATCTTCTTCGGAGTAAATCTGTGTCGTCTTGATTTCGACGGCATCCGCTCCCCATTCGGCGGCTCGCGTTTCGACATCCGGCAACTCGTGTTCGTTATGTTTCATCGGCAGCCATTGCAGAATAATCCTCGGATTCCGCGCGCCTTGTTCGTCACGCAAACGGCGCAACGTTTTCATGCCGGAGATGACCTGCGGCAGCTCTCCTCCCACCCGGTAAATCCGATAAGTCTCCGGCGTTAATCCATCAATGGAAATAATTAAATCATCAAGCCCGGCTTTAATCAGCGCGGAGGAAATATTTTCCCTGTCGAGGAGAATTCCATTGGTACTTGTAATGGTAAAAATCCCGCGTTTATGTGCAAACCGAATCATCTCCGGCAACGCTTTATTCAGAAGCGGTTCGCCCTGATTCCACAGATAAAGCCGCCGGACTTGCTGCCCCAATCGCTGAACGATTTTTTTGAAGTCCGGCAACGTCATCTCTCCGTGAGGGCGGGTCATTGTTCCTGCGCCTGAAGGGCACAGCGGACAGCGCAAATTGCACCGATTGGTTGGTTCAATCATAACACTGGTCGGCAAACCCCAAACGACCGGCCTGCGCACGAGCGTTGATAACCCAAGCGAGAAAGCTGACAGACTCAGGTGGGCAAGATGGTGGATATTTATTTTATGTGACGGCCGCATAGTGTTTACAGAATTTCCAGACGAAAGCAAAAGCCGTCAGGCCTAAAAAACTTGACGGCTTTTTGAATCACGTTTAAATCAACAAGGCTATCCTATGTCCCGATATCCCATGAAGCAAGATATTTTTCCTGCTCCGGCGTCAGGGTGTCGATTTGCACACCGAAGGTTTCAAGTTTGAGGCGTGAGATGTAATTCTCGACATGCACCGGAACCGGATGAACACGCACGTCGAGCTTCCCGGCGTTTTGAATCGCGTGTTCCGCGGTGAGTGCCTGCGTCGCGAAAGACATATCCATCACAGATGCCGGATGACCGTGCGCGCAACTGAGATTCACCAGACGTCCTTCCGCCAGAATAAAGATACGTCGCCCGTCTTCAAAATAATAAGCGTCCACCAGAGGCCGCACATCCCGTTCCACTTTCTTCGCCACTTTTGCCAAACCTTTCAGATCCAGCTCAACGTCAAAGTGTCCTGAATTACAGACGATGGCGCCGTCTTTCATTCGCTCGAAATGTTCGGGACGAATAACGTGCATATTACCGGTCAGCGTGCAGAAAACATCCCCGATGGGAGCAGCATCCGCCATCGGCATAACCTGCAATCCATCCATGCGCGCTTCAATGGCTCGAATGGGATCGACTTCCGTGACAATGATATGGGCTCCCATGCCTCTTGCCCGTAGCGCGAAGCCTTTACCACACCAGCCGTAACCGGCCACAACGAACGTCCGTCCGGCGATCAGAATATCGGTTGCGCGGATGATGCCGTCCACGGTGGACTGGCCGGTTCCATAGCGATTGTCGAAAAGGTGCTTCGTTTGAGCGTCGTTCACAGCGACAACGGGGAATTTCAGCTTTCCGTCCCTTTCCATCGCCCGCAGACGAATCACGCCCGTAGTTGTCTCCTCCATCGAGGCGATGATTTCATCGGCGTAGTCGGTATAGTCCGTATGAAGTCCATGCACTAAATCCGCACCGTCATCCATGGTAACGGACGGGCGATGCTTAATCGCCGCTTCGAGATGCCGGTAGTAACTCTTGTTGTCCTCGCCCCTGATGGCATAGACGCGGATTCCAAAATCGCGCACGAGTGACGCCGCGACATCATCCTGAGTGGAAAGCGGATTTGACGCGGTCAGCACTAAATCAGCTCCACCGGCTTTAAGGGTGCGCATCAGATTGGCGGTTTCGGCGGTAACGTGCAGGCAGGCCGACATTCGACGTCCAGCCAATGGCTTTTCTTTTTCGAACCGCTGGCGGATTTTGGTCAGCACCGGCATATCCATATCCGCCCACTGGATTCGTTTCAGTCCGGCATCCGCCAGAGACAAATCCTGCACATCGTGAGGAGGGAATTCCGCGGTTTTAGATTTATGTGCTTTCTGAGTCATCGTTTCGTTCGTCATGTAAGTTGGTCCACCTTATCCAGTTTTTCCCAAGTAAAATTATCTCCATCCCGACCGAAATGACCATAAGCGGCTGTGTCGAGATAAATCGGACGACGCAAATTCAGCGCGTCGATGATACCGGCCGGGGTTAAATCAAAGTGCTTCCGTACAAGGTCATGAAGTTCCTTTTCACTCATCTTTCCGGTGTTGTCGGTGTTGATGAGCAGCGATACCGGCTCGGGAATGCCAATGGCATAGGCGAGCTGAACAATGCAGGAATCGGCGAGTCCCGCTCCGACGATGTTCTTTGCGACCCAACGGGCGGCATAAGAACCTGAACGATCAACCTTCGTCGGATCTTTGCCGCTGTACGCACCGCCGCCGTGGGGAATATAGCCGCCGTAAGTATCCACGATAATTTTGCGCCCGGTCAACCCGGCATCCGCGCGCGGCCCGCCATCAACAAACCGACCGGTCGTATTTATAAAATATTTGCAATTCTCGGAAAGCATTTCCGGAGGAATGACTGGTTCGATTACCTCGCGTTTTATATCCTGCCGAAGCTGTTCCATGTCCACATCCGGATTATGCTGCGCGGCGAGGACAATCGCTTCGACCGAAACCGGTTTCCCCTCTTCATAACGAATCGTCACCTGAGATTTCCCATCGGGGCGCAGATAGTTCAGTATTTTTTCATGGCGTACTTTCGCAAGCTGTCTGACCAACCGGTGCGCCAACGCAATCGGCATCGGCATAAATTCCGGCGTTTCCCGGCACGCATAACCGAACATCATCCCTTGGTCACCGGCTCCGGCACGGTTGACGCCCATCGCAATGTCCGGGCTTTGCTGGTTAATCGATGTCAACACAGCGCAATTCTGATAATCAAATCCATATTCAGGATCCGTGTAGCCTATTTTTTCCACGATTTGACGAACGAGTTCGGGCACATCCACATAGGTATTCGTGGTGATTTCACCTCCAACGAGCACCATCCCGGTGGTCACAAACGTCTCACAGGCAACGCGGCCAAAGGGATCCTCTCGAAAAACCGCATCCAGAACTCCATCGGAAATCTGATCCGCGATCTTATCGGGATGTCCTTCTGTCACCGATTCACTGGTAAAAAGAAATTCACGCATTTTGTTTCCGTTCCTTCTTGAATTCTATATAAAATCTATTTCAAAACTTAAAGCTCTTCTAACGAACAATAAAAACCATCACCAGCGATTGGCGGCTTGCAGCGGCGATTCCGTCGCTCCGAGCTCTCGCTTGTCCATCACCGAAAGTCCCTGTGCGCGCATTTCAGAGAGCAGCAATCCGGAAGCGACACGCGCGGTCACAGAATCCACTCCGACCGGTGTCAAAGGCAACACGGCATAAGGCCCCGCTCCGAAACATGCCGAAATAAGCGCCGGAAGCGTGAGAAGAGAAATCGTAAGTCTCATGATTACCTCCAAACTCGTTGAAACCCGGAGACAATGGCTAAGGCGGCGAGTCGACTTGAGAAAATCAGGCTGAACTTGAAAGGATTTCGCTTGAATCACCCACATTGAATTGTTTGAACTGGCCAATGATTCCGGCGTTGTTTCCGACCAACGACCCTTCGACGAGAGCCGCCCGAACTTCAGCGCCCTGACCGACAATGCTGTTGCGCACCATCGCATCGGTGACGATAGCACCCTCAGCGATGGTTGCATAGGGTCCGATAACGGCGTTTTCAATCTTCGCACTCGGATGAATATAAACCGGAGGTACCAGAACTACCTTCTCCCGCGGAACCGGAGTGCGACAGTCGGGATCTTGATCCAAAAGAAAGCGATTCGTTTCCAAAAGCGTTTCCACTTTTCCGCAATCGTGCCATCCGTCAATCGGAAAAACGCCGATAGGCTCACCTTCTTCAATCATCAATTGCAGCGCGTCCGTTAGTTGAAATTCACCTTGTGTGGTGAGGTTCCGGTCAAAAAGCATCTTGATAGCCCGCCGGAGTCCGGCCGCGTTGCGAATCAGGTAAACGCCGATAATGACCAGATTGGATTTTGGATTTTCGGGCTTCTCCACTAAACGCGTGACGCGACTGTCCTCCACTTCCACCACCCCAAATCGCCGAGGGTCTTCCACTTTCGCAACACCGATAGCGGACGTGGTGGATGTATTCAAAACAGATTTCAAGTCGAAATCGAAAAGCGTATCCCCTAAGACAATCAGGATGTCCTCGTCATCTTCGGTTAAAGCCAGTGACACCGCATGCCCGAGTCCGCGAGCCTCCAACTGCGTGATAAAGGTCGCTTCAAGCTCATAGTTATCACGGACATACTTCTCGATGAGATCCCCCATCGGTCCGACCACTATCGTCACGGATTGAATCCCGGCTTCCTGCAGATGATCGAGGAGATGCCCTAAGATAGGTTTCCCGGCGACATTCAGCAGAACTTTCGGGACGGTGTAGGTATGGGGACGGAGCCGAGTGCCCGCGCCCGCTACAGGGATAATTGTTTTCAAAGTGGTTACTCTACCTTCTTAAACGGATTTCGAGTCAAGTTTATTATAATACCGATATTTTTTCTAAAATTCAAGTCTTTTCTTGCATGCTCTTCAGTTTCGTAATCGTCGGTATGGCTGTCGGGTCTCGGGCAAGTATCAGCGCCAGATAAACAGATGCCGCGTCCAAAAGCAGCATTGTCCTCAGTCCCGCCAAGACTCGCGACGCCCGAGATGTATCCGAAACTCGGAACTCTATGTGTTCAAATGCAATCCGATAATCCCTAAGCAAAGTCTCTATAGATGCGCAAGGGTTTGGAAAATCAGGAAATGGCCATTCTCCCAAGAAAAGAATATGCGGCGGCGGCAACAGACCGGCCAGCGCGGGGAATGCCTCCACTTCGTTGTGAGCCAACTCCGGCAAAACAGCCCCGCGAGCCCATACCTTGGAGTTTTCAGCAAACTGAGCCGACGCTCTGTGTACCAAAGCAGGTCCGAGACATGGGTCTAAAGCATAAAACACCGGCGTGCGATCCACTAAATTTTCAGCCAGAAGGAGCGCCGGATTCTTCTGCGAATCGAGGATTTTGTAGTGATTGGCGTCTTCCGTCAGAATATCGCTTTCTCGAGCAGACCAGGGCACTTTCTGATGAGACAATTCCGCAAAAAGCGCCATGAACGCTCCAATGCCAAATCCAACCGCCGCTCGCGGAGGATAGCCTGCAGGCAATATTAAATGAGGAACATTCGAATCTTTAGCCTTGGCGGCTAATTCTCCGCCGCTACTTGCCGTCGCCCACACTTTACCCGCTTTCATTCCTTCATCGAATGCTGAAAGCGCTTCCGCGGTGTTGCCCGAATAACTGTAAATGACTCGCGGGCGCGCGGGCGTACCGCTCGGCTGTCGTCGAACGTAAACCGGGTTTGGACAAAGCTGCAAACCCTGAACTAAATCTCCGACAATCGCGGAGCCGCCGAGTCCGTACCAATCAAGTTCCTGCGGCATCGACAGTTTTGCTTGCTGCGCAAAATCGTTTCCGAGCAATAATCCACGTTCGATTTGTTTCGGCAGTTCGAGGGTCTTGCCTAACATATCGCCCGGATCAAGCGATGCGATACGCGACGATGTTAATTGTGATTTCATAGGGAATAAATGTGTTTTATTGTTCTGAGGTGAACCAAATCGGCAGGTCTGCAAAGCGAACTTTCATTTCCTTTTCGAGCAGGCGACTCACATCGGCGGCGGTCGAAAGTTCAAGAGCTTTCTCTGCAACAGCTTTGCAATCTTCAGAGCTGATGGAGCGAATAATTTTCTTGATTTCTGGAATTTCACCCGGCGAAACGGAGAGTTCATCCAAGCCCAGTCCAATCAGAAGTATGGTCGATAGAGGATCCGCCGCGATTTCTCCGCAAATTCCGACCGGAATTCCGGCGTCATGACCGCGCTGAACCGTGTCTCGAATAAGCCGCAGCACCGCCGGATGATGCGCGCGATAGTAATCCGACACCATTTCGTTGCCGCGATCCACCGCCAGAGTGTACATAACTAAATCGTTCGTACCGATAGAAAAAAAGTCCACTTCCGGAGCAAGCACATCGGCTATAATCACCGCCGACGGAACTTCAATCATTATTCCAACCGGAATCTCTTCGTCGAATGGAATTCCTTCCGAGCGCAACTCTTCCATGACGCCTTTAAGAGCCTGCTTGACTTTTCGAACTTCCCAAAGACTCGCAATCAGCGGAAACATGATTTGCACATTCTTCTTCACAGACGCTCGAAGGATGGCGCGCAACTGCGTTCGGAATAAATCCGGATGAGAAAGCGACACCCGAATCGCTCTCCAGCCCAAAAACGGATTGCGCTCGGATTGCGCATGAAGCCCTGAGTGAAGTTTGTCTCCTCCGAGGTCGAAGGTGCGAATCGTGATGGGACGAGGCCAGAGAGCATCGGCAGCTTTCTTGTAGGCTTCAAACTGCTCCTCTTCATCCGGAGATGTGCCGCGAGTCAGAAAAAGATATTCGCTGCGAAAAAGACCCACGCCAGACCCACCGTGCGAGAGCACGCTCTCGACTTCGTGCGCCAGCTCAATATTCCCGTGTAATTCGACAGTGTGTCCGTCCTTGGTCTCGGAAGGAAGTTCGCACAATCCGGCCAATTCGGACTGGAATCGCTGATAGCGTTTGCGCTTTGCGCGGTATTCTTTCAATGAAGCGGTCGTCGGAGCTAAAAGCACTTTACCTGAATTTCCATTCAGGATGATTGTTTGTCCTTCTTTCGCTTTCGAGCTAAAGCTGCCTAAACCGACGACGGCGGGGATTTCCAGTGACCGCGCTAAAATGGCTGTGTGTGATGTCGCTCCGCCCAAATCGATGGCAATACCATGAATTCGTTCTTTGTCAATATGCAGCGTGTCCGTTGGAGATAATCCAGAAGCGACTAACACAGACGGTTCATCCGGGCCTTTCGGAGCAGATTTTTCATTGCCTTGGAGAAATCGCAAGAGCTGCGTTCGCACATCGCGGACATCCGCCGCTCGTTCGCGGAACAACTCTCCCTTTTGTTTCTCCATGAGCTCAATGGTGCGTCCCATCGTGTCATAAACGATGAATTCCGTTCCGAACTGCTCCCGAAGAATCCGGCTGCGAACTTCTTTTTGGAATTCTTCATCTTCGAGGATAAGCAGATGCGCGTCGAAAATCCTGCCGACGGTTTCTCCCGCCATCTCGATAGCGCGCTCGCGCGACTCGGTCATCGCCGCGCGCGTCTGTTTAATCGCTCGCTCCAATCGCTTGATTTCAGGCTCGACTTCGTAAGGAGCGATTTTACGAGGCGTGACTTCGCTTGAATCCGCTCGCAGGAAGTGAACGCGCCCGATGGCGATTCCCGGAGACGCCGGGATTCCCCTGAACGTGGTCTCTTTCTGTTTGCGCCGCGCGGGAGTGCTTTTTGTTTCTGCTTTTTTCTTTGGCATATTATTTTGTTATGTCACTTCATCCGCGACCGGAGGTCGCGGCTAGTAAATCTACGCCGTTGTGGGTCTCCAGACCCGCAATGGCATACTTTATTAGCCGGGCACGCTAACGCCAAGCCGCGGCGTTAAAAAAACCGGCCGGAATTGTTCGCAACTACTCTTCATAAAATTTATCTTCGATAAGCTTGACCAGCTTCGCCAGGAGTTCCTGCTCGTCTGCGCCTTCGCATTCGATGGTCAGGGCCGCGCCGTGTTCCGCGGCGAGCATCATCACACCCATAATGCTCTTGGCGTTGATGCGAACATCATCCCTAATGAGAAATACATCCGATTCAAATTGTGCCGCAAGACGAACAAAATGTGCCGCCGGCCTCGCGTGGAGCCCAAGTTTATTTTTCAACGTAACTTGTTGTGCAACCATGTAAGCTTCTTTTTAGAGACCTCCCGATATGAGAAGACGAATGAGCCAAGCGCTCAATGGAACCAAAGTCACCGTGATAACCAAAGAACTGATGAGCGGCCAATTCGCCCGAACAGACAGCCATAAAATCAAAAAACCGATTCCGAATTGCACGATGGAAATAAGCTGAAAATCACTTGCGAAAACAAAACCCACGATGACACAAAGACCCGCAAGCGCCGCTCCGATTCGTTCCATCCATTTCCTTGATTGAATGAAAAAAGGCAGCTCGATAGCTCGCAAGACATCTTTGCCGCGCTGCCATCCTTGGCGCGCTCCCCAGAAACGAAAGATGAAAAGCGGTCCATTATAGAGCAGAAATATCACCAGAGATAAAAGCAGAATCGTTGCGGGCGCGCCGATAAAAAACCACAGGACGAAAGTTAGCATGAAAACGAGTGGTTTCAGCCCGTCCCAGACCAGCGCATCTCCGGTGATTCCCAGAGGCCCGCAAAGGCTCTCCCGCCAGTTTTGCCATTCTTCCTGAGCCAACTCTTTTTCGTCCGCCATACGGCGCAGCATCGCTCCCATTGCAAACGAGCTGAGAGCGGGATGTGTATTCATAAATCCGCTTGAGCGACGAACAAGCTGTGAGCGTTCATCGGAGTCATCGCTGATACGGCGCAGGAACGGGAATACCGCAAAGAGAAATCCCGCCCCCTGCATGGTTTTGTAATTCCACAAAACCTGCACAAAAAAACCGCGCCACACAAGCCGCAAGGCTCCGGGGATGCTTAGATGTTTTAAAGCCACAGCAACGCTCCCATCGCAACCGCGAAACCACCCACAGTCCATCCCACCATGCGGCGCCGCGCAAATCGAGCGGCCACCATTCCCACACCGGCTCCGATGAGCGCGGGGAAAAGACCATTCCAAAGAGCATCGGTTTGAGCCGCTAATCCGGAAGCCAACGGCACCTGCGACGACACGTTCAACAAACCACTCATCGCTTTGAACGATATAAAATAGAGCGCGAGAGTGAACAATGCTCCTGCGGCGACATTTACCGCGATTGCCGCCAGAAACACGAATCCTCCGCGCGCGCGCTTGCCGTTCAGCAGAGCTTTTTCATAGGATTCGGCAAAGAATTTCAGCAGGTATCGCACGGCGGGAGTCAGGTGCCGACCGATTCCGGCGGTCAGCAGTCCGGCAAGAGCGGCCAGCGTCAGAATCAGCCACGAAGCTTGTCCGCCCGAGCCGGGCGGAATCGTCGCCGCTAAAGCTGTCGCTACGATAGCACCTAAATTGCCTTCGGGGAAACGAGCCGCTCCGACCGGCAACGCCCTCAGCCAGAGCAATTGAAAGATCAGGCCGAAGAAGATTCCGATTTCCGGTCGCCCGACAATCATTCCGAAGATGGGACACGCGATGAGCGGCTGACAAACCATGAACTGGAACGCCGCTGTGGTGTCAAGATAGACAATTGCTCCGAACAAAGCCACCCAGCCCGCCATCAAAATTCGCGCTCCGTCATGAGCTTGGCCCAGTCCGCCAGCAAATCCCGATTAGAAGATTCAGGTATCTTCTTAAGATAATACAGTGCTTCCTTAAGATGAGCCTTCGCCCGCTGTTTCGCCATATCGACTCCCCCAAGGCTTACCAGCAACTCGGTGACCTCACGCACGTCCCCGGCGGCGGCTTTCTCATTACCCAACACGCGGTTAATCAGCTCGCGCTGCGCAGGAGACGCTTTGCGATAAGCGCTGCGCACAATCAGCGTCCGTTTTCCTTCGCGGATGTCCGAGCCGACCGGTTTGCCGAGGAGTTTTTCATCTCCAAGGATACCTAAAATATCGTCCTGAAGTTGAAACGCTATCCCGCAAGCGCTGGTGAATTTGGAAATGGCTTCAATAAAAGGATGTGAAAAATCAGCGGTATTCAAACCGATTGCCGCTCCCGCTCTACCGCAAAATTCATAGAGCGCTCCCGTCTTTTTCCACTGCATTTCCTCGATGTCGTCTTCGGTGAGGTCTTCGATTTCCATCCGGGATTGCTGAATATCGAGCAGCTCTCCATCGACGAGAGTCGTCAGCACAAACGTATCGAGATTATCTATCAGCGCCAGCGTGACCTTGGAGTCGATTTCGTAGCGCGTGGTGAGTTCCGTCATGAGGCTGATGCCCCAACCGTGCTGAACATCTCCAGCTAAAACCGCCACCGAGACCCCGTAGTGGCGAGCGTCGGCACTGTCGCCTCGAAACTGTTCCCGTGCAAGCGCTTTCTGAGAGAAATTTTCGTGAACGGTCGGCTGACCGCGGCGAAGGGCATCGCGGTCGATAATATCATCATGAACCAGTGTCCATGTGTGAAAAATTTCCACCGCCGCCGCCGCGCAGAGAGCTTTCGATTCGTCTCCACCCACCGCTCCGCAGGCGAAAAGAAGCACCGCGGGGCGCAAGCGTTTCCCGCCCGAACGGAAATAAGCGGTCACGGCATCGCGCATATCCTCCGGATGAAACCGGGTGATATAGGTTCCAGACAGAACATAATCCTGAATGAGTTTCGCGCGTTTTTCGATTTCTGCAAAAAGCCTTTGGGACACTGTGAAAACCCAAGTTGTTATCGAATTCTAAATATGGAAAGCCCCGGCTGAAAACCTTAGTTAAGACGCCAATCGAGCCAGGGCCGGACTATCATAAAGTACACAAAATTCACTAAGGAGTCAAGGGAATCGGTTTTATTCATAATCGCTTTAACTCTCCTTGTTCTTCGCCCATGCTTGACCGATAGGACTTTCTTTTGTAAATTACTTGTGCAATGCTCTCTGTTCCGGGCACGCGGGACGCATGCCGCGGCGAGTTGTAGTCGTAGGGACAAGACCTGCCTTGTCCGTTTGTTGTCCATCTGAAATAATTCATGCGGTCGGGTCACAGACACCGACCCTACGAATCTTTAATCAAACAACGCAAATGAACCCTTCATCACGTTATCCGCTCTTTTCCAAAGACGACCTGAGCGCTTTCTGGGCTCTGTTTGGGGATAATCTAGCGAATATCATTATCGTCATCGGCGTGTGCAAATTCCTATTCCATATGCCTGATGAGATTGTATTTGGGCGCATTTTGCCCGGTATCGGCGTAGCGCTCTTGGTTGGATTGACGTATTACGTCTATCTGGCGAAAGATCTCGCCCGCCGGGAAGGGCGCAATGATGTCACGGCGCTTCCTTACGGCATCAGCACGCCGGTCATGTTCGTTTATCTTTTCGGAATTATCGGGCCGGTCTATTTTCATACGAAAGACGCTCACCTCGCGTGGCAAGTCGGACTCGGAGCCGCTTTCCTCGGTGGCATCATCGAAGGACTGGGCTCGCTTGTGGGACCGTGGCTGAAAAAAGTTACACCGCGAGCTGGAATGTTGGGAACGCTCGCGGGCATTGCTCTCGTCTGGATAGCTACAGTTCCTCTGGCGGAAATATTCGAGCACCCGATTATTGGCTTCCCTGCGCTGATTATTATCTTCTTGGGGCTTGTCGCGGGTTTCCAGCTTCCCTTAAAACTACCGGCGGGGCTTGTCGCTATCGGAGTGGGAACCATCATCGCTTTTGCTTTAGGCGAGGCGAAGATTTCCGTTGAAGGCATCGGCTTCTATGTGCCTGTGCCTGTTGTGGGAGATCTTATCAGCGGCATCGGTGCGCTTTTTTCGCTACCCACGCTTCTCATGGTAATTATCCCGCTCGAAATCTACAACTTCATCGAAACGATGAACAATGTCGAGTCCGCGGAAGCCGCCGGAGATAAGTACCCGGTTCGGAAATGCCAGATTATGGACGGCGTCGGGACTATGGTTGGCGCTTTTTTCGGTTCCCCGTTCCCGACGACAGTCTATATCGGTCATCCGGGCTACAAACGACTGCGGGCGCGCTGCGGCTATGCACTCGGAGTGGCGCTGGTCTTCTTTTTTGGAGCGACGTTCGGACTGATTGCCTTTTTACAGGGATTTATTCCTATCGCGGCTGTCGCGCCGATGCTGGTTTATGTCGGATTGATTATCACAGCGCAGGCGTTCACGTCGACGCCTCGAAAACATGCGATGGCGGTTGCGATGGCGCTGATTCCTCATGTGTCCGATATTATCGTGACCAAATGGAACTCGCTTCTCTCTGCATTGAAATCCCTGCCGGTGTCTGGGCTTCCGGACGGATTGTCCGACTCGACTCTGATTGCTCAGATGCTGAATCAAGGAGCGCATGTCGTCGGTCAATCGGCGTTGTCGAACGGCTCGATTATCACAGGATTGCTCTGGGGAGCTGCTACAGCCTCGATGATTGATGGGCGCTTCCGTGCTGCCGCCGGTTTTCCTTTCGCGGCGGCGGTCTTGACGGGACTCGGTATTATTCACAGCTCACAGATCAGCTTACATTTCGGAAGTCCGCTTTTCATCGGCTATCTGATTATAGCGCTCTTTCTCTCCGGCCTCTCGTTTCGACCGATGATAAAGCAGATGGATTTTGAGTTATAATCTAATTAAACCCGGCCGGAATACCTTTGAAGCGGACTACCGCCCGGCGCCACAAAATTATTTACAGGCAACCGATTTAACCATGAACCATAAAGAGAATATCTCTCCGGCAATTGTTGACCTTCGAGCGGTCAGCTTTCATTACACGAAAGACGTGGGGTTATCCGATATTGATCTCCGCGTTCTTAAGGGCGAACTTGTCGTCATCGAAGGGCCGTCCGGCGCGGGTAAAACGACACTGGTGCGACTGCTTTCCGGAGAACTGCCGGTGCAGACAGGTCGAGCTGTGATTGCAGGATTTTCATTGGGAAACTCGTCAGAATCTTCCCTTCCTGAGTTGCGGCGACATCTGGGCTTGGTTTTTCAAGAAGAATGTTTTCTTGCGAGAGAATCCGTCATCGGCAATGTCGCCGTACCGTTGGCGATTGATAACCTCACGCGGCGCGAGCGAAAGACGCGCGCGCTGAAAATGCTTGTCGAAGTCGGTCTGGCGCGGCAAGCGCGGCGAAAACCGGCGCAACTTTCGGGAGGTGAAAAAGCGCGGCTGCAAATTGCGCGAGCGCTCATCCGAAATCCCGTGCTGCTCATCGCCGATGAACCGTTCGCTCATCTGGATCCACAATCGGCATCCGGAATAACCGACCTGATTCTTCGCGCCCATCGCCGGGGAACAACCGTGCTTGTCATGACGAATCACCGCCACACATGGCCTCCGGAAGCGCGCCGGATTTCCATTCGCGGGGGACGACTCACCCTATGAAACGACTGCGTTTTCATGTTTCTCAGGGATGGCAAACGTTGTGCTCCCGCCCCGGATTGTCGGTACTCGCCGTCGCGCTTCTGACCTTTTCACTCGGGTTGTGCGCCGCCGTTTTCGGAACGCTTCTCACGCTGCAGGACATTCGCCAAAACCTGCTTGAAAACCTGACCGCCTCTGTTGAACTTCAGCGTGATGTGACGGACAAACGGCGGGCGCAAATTACGAGCGTGATTCGTCGATGGCCAGGGGTTGCCGAAGTGACATATATTTCACCGGACAGCCTGCTGCGTTTCCACAGTAATGAAGTCGGAGAAGATTTGCAGGACATCTTCGGAGGAAATCCTTTCCCGCCGGAGCTGCGCATTCAATTCGAAGACATCTCACACCCGAACATCGACAGCCTGATTGCCAAAGCAGCTCGCTGGGAAGGAGTCGCTGACATCATCTATCCGCGCGAACTCTGGGAGCGCCTGGATACGTTTATCGCCCGGCTGCGCGGCGGTACGTTAATCGGCGCTGTGATTATTCTGCTGGCGTCTCTTGTCCTTATTGGGCTCGTGCTCCGGGCTCAGTTCTCCGGCAGGCGAGAGGAATGGCGGCTGCTGCTGCTTTTAGGAATGACACCTGCGGGTTTGCGCACCATTGCCCTTGTCCAAGCTGTGACCGTTGGGACGATTGCGGGGGTCTTCAGTGTTTTAGGGGTGTGGGTGCTTCATTACGTTTATACTATTGTTTTTCTTGACCAAATAAGCTTTCCAACCGGGTTTTATCCACTGCTT
>CBDVDL010000006.1:0-20631 GCA_965372735.1 uncultured Alphaproteobacteria bacterium
ATTTCTCCAAAGAGTTTTGATTTTTTACTTTGCTCGCATGGTAACGAATACGTCTAAAACCATTTTGTACTTCCTCTACACTAATACCGAGGTCTTCAGCAATCTCTGAACGTGTATATGCGCCATCTTTAAGCGAATGCAAAATAAGTATGGCAGTGTCATCATCTTTAACAGCATCAAATACGTGCTCTATTAAATCTCCGTCTGCACATACTTCATCTATCGGCTTCGCATTATCTGAAATTGTATCCAAAGGCTCTGCAGGGCAGTCACCATCTGCGACACTGATATAGCCTCTCTTCTTGTTATAAGCTGCTTGAAACGCACTATCTGCCACGCTACGAAAAACTAATTTGAGATGATTCAATAATTTCGGCCTTTTTTGAGGATGCCATTTTTGGTCACCCGTAATGACCTTCTCAACAGTTCTACTGACGAGTTCTTTGCGATGATCTGTTGGCAGATTCGGGTAACGAAAGCCAGCAAAAACCAGAAGCTCTTTGTATAGCCGAGACCAGTCTGCCTCATTCAGAAGTTTTTCACCAGATGATTGTTTTGAGCTGTTCATATCTATATTTCTCCCAATTCAGAGTGTTCCTATATACTAATACCGGCGAAAACTGAGTTTCGACGAAATCTTTTCGTTAAAACAGCCTCCTGACAGGTATAAGCTATTAGAAAGGTAGTCGATCATCAACAATAACAAGAGGAATTGAAAATGTCAAGGAGAACTTATAAACCGGGTGAAAAATCCCCAAGGTCGGGACAATACGGAATTGTCGGGCCCCGTAAGGGTAGAACCGGACAGGAAAGGACGATAGTGAAAGGTGAACCTTTCCCTCCCACGCCTGAACCGGGGCAGGCATATGTATTGAATGATCCGACAAAGCATAAGCGCAATTAATTCTTCACGTGGAAGGGAGGTGATGAATAATGCCCTATAGAAAGAAGAAAGACAGTGACACTTGGCACTGGTGCCGCAACTGTTCCAACTGGCCAACTTCAGACTACGACGAACGCTATAGCAAGCCTGAGTCCGGGTCCGGCGAGTTGTGCGACCAATGTCTCGCCAAAGACAAAGCCAATAACTGTGAAAAATAACAGTAAGAGTTTGTCTTGTCTTGAGTGAAGAACACCCCCTTTACGAGAGGGTGTTCTTTATTTAGATAGAAGTAACACCCCAGGTTGAATTGTATTCAAGTGATACCAATGGATCGGCGCTCTTTTCTTATTCAGCATTTTCGCTGAAAACTTCCGCCTGAAAAATAAAAAGCTCGGCGTCATCCTTCCAGCAATCGCTGCCGAGACCGGCTTTGGCGCAAAGATGTTCGAGCAGGTCGTTCAAATTCCATCCTTGCTCCGGAGCGACCTGCGGAAGAAACACCGCGCTGTGACCTCGCTTGCGAAGCAAGACACCATCACGGCCGATGACAATTTCGTCAGCGCTGTTTATTTTCTTATAAGGAGTCAGAGCGGAGATTTCGATGGACAGATTTTTCCATTCATCGAGAGTGACGGGACTAAAGCGCCGGTCATTGAACGCCGCCTGCAAAGCCATTGCGCCGATGACCTGACAGAGCGGACGGTCTTCAGCCATGTGACCGATACAGCCGCGCAAGCGTCCGCGGTCTTTGAGCGTCACGAAGGCTCCGCGCTTTTGATAGAGCTTCGGAGTGTCGGGACGCGCTAAAGGTGCCGTGCCGGTTCGCAGGTAATGGTCGATGGATTTGCGGGCTAAGGTGAGCAATTGCTGCTGCTCGCCTTCGGACAAGGGAGTTTCCGTCTCTTCGAGCTCTACTATTTCCAACCCTGAAACATCGCTTTCTTTGGGGCCTCGCGCCAGCACGACCGCTCCATAACCGACCACTCGATCCATATCTCCTAAAGGTGTGTCGCCGGAATTTGCGTAGCTGATAACGGTTGCGCGCATGGCGTTCAGTTTTTTGGCCGCAAACATGGCGGTTAGAATGGGGCCTTCTCCACAGGCGCAGGTAGACAAACCGGGAACGCCGCGTTTCATTTCGCTTGCGATGACATTTTTAACTTTCCGGGGTTCCATCGTCGCAATCGCCGTTAGGGTTCGCCGGTCTGTGACAGCGGCATCATCATAATCGGGATAGTGCGAAAGGTCTGAGCTAGCGACAATCAACACGGATTTATCGCGGATGAGGTCTGCTATGGTGTTGCCTAAATCCCGGCAGAGGTCATAATCGGATGAGCCTACGACAATGGGAACAATCTGCGCGCCCGGCAAAACCGTTTGAATGAAAGGGATTTCCACTTCAATCGAATGCTCCTGCGTATGCACTTCCGCACGATACGTGAAACGTTCGTCGGATGATGCGATTTCTTGAGCTAATTCTTCATCAATAGGAACGTCGCCGAGCGGTGTGCGATACGCGCCGCGCTGCCAGATGGACGCTCCCCGAAAGGCGGGTGCGGTGTGATTCGTTCCTAAAATGATGACAGTGGAAAAAGCTTTACCTTCGACCTGTTTAAAGGCGTCGGCGGCGATTTGTCCGGAGAAAACATAGCCTGCATGCGGGACGATAATCGCGACAGGCTCTTCTTCGGGAGTTCCCGCGGCATCTTCGAGAAAGAAATTAACGGCTTGCCGGAGCTGTTCCGCGTCATCAGAGTAGAATTTACCCGCCACGGCTGGTGGACGGACATCGGCTCCGGACGGACCGGCTGAATTTGCCGTCTTGCGTCGTGCAATCATGATAATCACCAGTAATGCAAAGAGAATTAGGATGAGGATATGAATGAACTTCATGATGTTTTCTTGTCGAAAGCGAAACTGATTTCCTTTAGCGCCAGACGCCGTAGATAGACGTACCGCAGAATTCGCAGTTCCCATCTTTCAGGTGAACAGCGGTGACATGAAATCCCATGCGTTCGATAATTTTCTCGCCGCAGCCGGGACAGTAGGTATGGTTGCCCGGATGACCGGGGACGTTGCCGACGAAGGGATAGTGCAAACCACTCGCCAGCGCGATTTCGCGAGCGCGTTCCAGCGTCGAAACGGGAGTCGGCGGAAGATTCAGCAGCCGATAGTCGGGATGGAAGCGCGTGAAATGAATCGGAATATCAGGGCCGACTTCATCCGCCACCCACTGACATAAGCCGCGCAAATCCTCTTCGGAATCGTTCAGCGTCGGAACAACGAGGTTGACGATTTCGAGATGCGTGCCGCTTTTCGCCACCGCTTTAATGTTTCGCAGAACGGGTTTCAGCTCCGCGCCGCAGACGTCACGGTAAAACTTTTCGCTGAAGCCTTTGAGGTCGATTTTAATCGCGTCGAGTGTCTGGCAAAGTTCTTGGAGCGGTTCGGGATTCATGAAGCCGCAACTGATGAGCACGTGCCGCAGGTCCTGAGTCGAGCCGTGCTTGGCAATATCTATCATGTATTCGAAGAAGACAGTGGGTTCGTTATACGTAAACGCAATAATCGGCGCTTGGCGGGTTCGCGCGGAACGTACGATTTGCTCCGGCGTGGAACTCGGCAGATCAAAATCTTCGGGACTCGCCTGTGAGATTTCCCAATTCTGGCAGAATTTGCAGCTTAGCGGGCATCCGGCTGTCGCGAGAGAATACGCGTTTGCGCCCGGCAGGAAATGGTAAAGGGGCTTCTTTTCAATCGGATCGACATGGATGGCGACCGGGCGACCGTACACGAGCGAGCGCAACTGCCCATCCACGTTTTCACGCGCACGGCATTTACCTCGTTTACCGACCGGGATGACGCATTCCTGAGCACAAAGCAGGCATTTCACGAGGCCGTCGGGGTGTTTGAAATCCGGGATTAGGGTTGATTCATCGTGACAAAGGTCACATCGCCCGGCGGCTGTGGCGAGCGATACCCAGAAGCGAGCTTCGGGAGCGGTTTGTGCGAGAGAACTTGCCGCGAACGCCTCTTGAGGGCTAACCTCGAAAAGGAATCTCAGCCACGACGGAGAGGATGCCGTTAGAGTGAGGCTGCCTCCGACAAGCCCCAATCGCCCGGCAAATGCAAGAAAATCACGCCTTGTCAGTGTGCGGGTTGGCATTGGAAAATCTGCTTCTGCGTTCGAGGAAGAATACCCTCATAATTTAGCACACAAGGTCACAGAAAGCAAGCCGGTATTCTTTCTCCCGGCAGTCTCGTGTGATTTTTAGGGGAAAAGGCTTGACTTTGTCCTTAACTTCTTGTATTGTAAAGGCTATCGTTTGGCATACGGGAATCTGCGCTGACCCCGGCTCGGCGTAAAGACGGGCGCACACGTGGGAACGCCCCTACGTCTCACCCGCACGCGGGGAAAATCTAAGGGTCGGCTGCAAGCAGCCAACACCGCAGAATCGCAGCGGAGAAAGCGATGACTATAAATTTTTACCTTTGGAGAGATATCTAAAAATGGCAGAAGCACCTGAAAAGAAAATGACACCTGCGGAGATTGAGCGGGAATGGTACGATAACGTTTATCGCGGTGATGACATGCGCCAGCTTACGTTGCGTGCGGTTATCATGGGCTCTTTTTTGGGTTCGTTTATGTCCCTATCGAATCTCTATATCGGTTTGAAGACTGGCTGGGGATTGGGAGTGGCGATTACATCCTGTATTCTATCGTTTGCCATCTGGAAAACGCTGCGCAAAATCGCGCCGCGCTTTTTCAAGACGGACATGTCCATTTTAGAAAACAACGCGATGCAATCCACGGCATCATCGGCGGGTTATTCCACCGGCGGCACGATGGTCTCGGCGATTGCCGCGTATATGCTGCTCTATGGACACCATATCAGCTACGGTATCCTCACGTTCTGGATATTCTTCTTAGCAGTGCTCGGGGTGACAATGGCTATACCGATGAAGCGGCAGATGATTAATGTCGAGAAGTTGAAATTCCCGTCGGGAATCGCCGCCGCCGAAACTTTAAAAAGCCTTCACGGAGACGGCAAAGAAGGAAAAGCGGAAGGGATGGGAGCGGCGCGGACTCTCTTTGCGTCAGGAGCAATTGGCATCGTTACCGCGACGATTCGTGATGCTTTTGGGTGGCTGCCGATGCTTTACGGTTGGTTTGGCGCCCGGCTGGCCAGCTATACGATTTCATTTGAAGCCAGTTTCATTTTAGTCGCCGCCGGAGCGATTATGGGTCTGCGGGTTGCCACGAGCCTTCTTATCGGCGGCGTTCTGAATTGGGGTTTACTGGCGCCTCCGCTGATTGAAAATGCCATCATCACCCACCCCGCGCCGACCGTTCGCACCGTAGAAAAACCGAGTTTCCCTCTGCACATTCCAGCTGGGCACTCTTTGGAGATGACATTTATCGAGGCGTCGAATGGGCCGTTCTTTTCGTCGGGCTCGGATACGGTTCGTTTGGCTTATACGTGGTGGAAGGCGGCGACCTATCAGGACATGGAGTCTCTGGTGGCTTCTCTCAATGATTCGCTGCTCAATGACGGGCGAAGCAGTAATCCTCTCTACGGCCATATCGATTTTGGCGAGCCTGAAGCGGCTTACGAAGAAGGTTACCTCGAAGCGCGCGCTTCGGGTGCGATTCACTGGGAATCGAAGCTCTCGATGCCTGAAGGTGAGTTTGCAGAGGTCGCCATCTTCGGAACAATAGCAAAATCGCTGGGTTTTGACGAAACAAAAGGCACACGCCTAACAGCCGCGCCGCAGTTTCCGGTAACGATAGACGCCGGAACACGCCTTGTACTTGTTTTGCAGGAAGGGCAGAAACTCACACCGTTTTCCCATGTTTGGCCGATGAAAGTCAGCTATGGGTCGATGACAGCTTTAATTCGGGATTTGAATTCATCCCGAAATTCACAGGGCGAGCCAAATCCTTTGGCCGATGTTTTTCACATTACCGCAGGCAAGGATTCGCTCTTCATCACCGCGCCCGCTGTTTCGCATCTGCTTGGTTTTGAATCCGGCATCACGGACCATCAGGAGCCGGGCGGTTATCGCAATATCGTTTCCTGGAGTCTCTGGGCGGGAGCGGCTTGCATGGTCACCTCGGGACTCCTGGCGTTTGCCTTCGAATGGAAAACGGCTTTGCGCGCCTTTTCGGGAGTGGCCCGAATTTTCAGGCGGAGACGCAATGGCGCTCAGGAAGAAGATCCGCTCGAACGCGTTGAAGTGCCGGGGTCATGGTTTGCCGGAGGGATGACCGTGGGGACGATTGGAGTGGTTGCGATTGTCTCTATCTATTTTGCCGTTCCGGTATGGATGGCGCTTTTGGCTGTCTTCCTGTCGTTTTTCCTCGCGCTCGTGGCATGCCGGGCAACCGGAGAGACCGACACGACTCCTGTTGGAGCGATGGGGAAAATTACGCAGCTTATTTATGGAGCCATCGCGCCGCGTCAGATGAACACGAATCTCATGACGGCGTGCATCACAGCGGGCGTCGCCGATTCCGCGGCTGATCTTCTGATTGATTTGAAAAGCGGCTATTGTCTGGGCGCGAATGCCCGACGGCAATTCTTAGCGCAATTTGCCGGGATTTTCGTCGGCACGGCTGTCGTCGTGCCCGCGTTTTACCTTATCGTGCCGGATGTCAGCGTTTTGGGTTCGGATAAATTCCCGGCACCAGCAGCGCAGGTGTGGGCGTCTGTAGCGCGACTTCTTTCCGGCGGATTCGAGTCGCTTCATCCGACGGCGCGTCTTGCGCTGGCTATCGGAGGGGTTGTTGGTTTGATAATTCCGATGATCGAGAGACTCTTTCCGAAAGCGCGGCCTTTTATTCCATCGGCGATGGGACTCGGGCTCGCTTTTTGCATTCCATTTTGGAACTGCCTGTCCATGTTTGTCGGCGGGCTGATTGCTTATGTTCTCCTGAAAATCCGACCCGCTTTGGCGGAGAAATATACTATCCCGGCAGCATCCGGACTCATCGCCGGAGAAAGTTTGACGGGTATCTTTATCACGCTGGCATTTGCCCTGGGTTGGATATAGCAGCACATTCCGGGCGGGTGACACACCCCACCACGGCGGTGAATTAACGAGAGAGTTGGGGCACCCACTCGCGGCGAGATTTTTTCGGGCACGCGGGACGCATGCCGCGGCGAGATAATACCTCGCCGAGCCGGGTTCAGCGCAGATTCCTGTTCCCTAACAAGGTGGCTTTAGCCCCTTGTCAATAACCCGGCCGGAACTGAATTGATAAAGGTGAAGGATTGAAGAAGCGGTTCTCTAAATTCACACTCGTTTTCGGTGGCGGTGGCGTGCGAGCTTTGGCTCATATCGGAGTCTTGGAGGTACTCGAAGAAGCCGCCGTTCCTATTGGCCGTATTGTCGCAACGAGCGCCGGAGCGATTATCGGAGCGATGTACGCCTGCAATCCTGACGTTTCTGACGTGCGATATAAATTGAGTGCATTTTTGGAAGGCGAAACGTTCAAGGATATCGAAAATCTCTTCCAAGACACACTGCGAGGAACCGGAGGCGATATTCATTCCCTACCACGACTTCTGCTGCGCGTGAAGCGATTCCTTTTAGCGACCAAAGCCGCCGCCAGTCCGGGAATTTTTGAAACGGAAGTTCTTCATACGATTGTAGATTCCCTGTTACCGGATGTGCAGATATCCGAGTGTCAAATTCCTTTTGCTGCGGTCGCTGTTGATTTGAAATCGGGGCGACCGACCGTTCTTGACTCCGGAAGTTTGCGCGACGCCGTTGTCGCCAGCAGCGCCATACCGGGTTTCTTTCCACCACAGCTTTTTAATGGAAATTTCTACATAGACGGGGGATCGGTCAGCCCGGTGCCGGTATTGGAAGCGCGCAGCTTGAGCGATTCGGGGCAACCGATTATTGCCGTCGATATTGGCCGTGATCTTGAAAGCGATGTGGAGGCTTCCAATGCTCTGGACGTTGTCTTGCGCAATGAAGCCATCGCAGGTTTTTGGCTGAAGAAACCTCACCTCGAAAAGGCGGCAATCGTAATTGACCCGGATGTAGGTCAGTACACGTGGTCTCATGCGAAGGAGAAAGACGCCTTAATCGAAACGGGAGCGAAAGCGGCGCGTGAAGCTCTGCCGGCGATTTTGGAATGCCGAAAAGAAAGACAAGCGGGTATCTTTGGGAAGATTTTCAGAAGATAAGAAATCCCTCGTAAGTAACGATTTTGGGTTGTTCGGATTTATTCAAAAATCATTTTACCTATTACAACTTTTGTAGGATACATCAGACGCTAAGGTGTACGCCTGCAATGTAGACAGGCATTACGCGGAAGTTGTGGGATTTGGAAGATTTGTTGAGGTGGGAAGAGACGTACCAAGTATAAGATAGCCATCAATCCGTTACAAAAAGCAAAAACCCCAAGTGATTGGGGTCTTTTGTTATCGCGCGTACAGGATTATCTTGAATCCTATATCATCAGAGTTTACTAAGCCGTTCATCAAACTCTTTTCGGGTCATACCAAGATTCCGGAGACTTGTGCGAATATGCAGATCTGGGACATCTTTCACATTGACTACTACAGTCACTGGCCGAAGTAACGAATCGTCTGGTTTGTCCCAAATTTCGTGGCTACCCTTTGTTCGTTTGTAGACGAGGCCGATGCTCTTTAGAAAGACCTTAAATTTCTTAGTGGGAACTTGCGTAACTTAGGTTCCTTTGCGCGAAACCAAAAGAAATTGGCACGGTATTGAAAGAGATCGTGCTTCTCTTCGATTGCAGAAATGAACAATTCGCTTCTGACAAGGCAGGCGGTAGGTACTCGAAAGATGGCTTTTGCTTTAGTGTCCAGCCAAGACCAAGCAACACTTTTTCCAGAGTTCCCTTTCTCTCGGTTTCCGTAAGAAATATCCCCAAAGCCTCATCGAATGATTCCTTGGCCTCGGCTTCTGTATTTCCATACGAGGAAAGCTCAAGTGCGGGGCAGTAGGCAACATAACACTCTTTTTCCTTGATAATTCCTACCTGCACGCTAATTTTATATGTCTTGGTCATTGGCATAGTTATCCGAAATATACGGCGCAAAATGTACAAAGTCAAGCAGAAACTTGCAGATGATTGGGATATTTAATATACTAATAATAAGATATTTGTGCACCTGTATAAGGCGAGCCTACGATGCAAGTAACTAAATAACAATTCTTTGATAACGGTGACTTGATTTCTGAGGGCCTTCTATTATAATGGAAAAACAGAGATTTGTTCCCAGCTCGATGATTTTGCAAAGTTGGTGCCAAGTCCTTTAATCCGAACGATGTGGGAATACTTCTCAATTCAAATTAGCCCACTACCCGTTTCTCGCTTGACTTCGCTAAGGGGATGTTGTATATTTCTAATCGAGAGCCCATAGCCTGTTCAGGACGGAACCTATTATTCATGCAATTACAGGCGGGTCCTATGTTTTACTACACTGATTATACAAAACTTACAGCCGCTTAGGCTCTTTATATGCGCAACGAATTCGTTGCGTTTTTTTCTTTATATGGATCAATTCAGGTCAGAACAAATTTTCGAGGGCCGACTAAAGCCAATAGGATCAGGAGGTAGCATCATGTTTCGCACAGCAACATTCCGGCTTTGTGGGGTTCTCGCGCTGATACTCGGTATCTGGACAACTGCCGGGGCGCGAGGAAAAATCGCTATTGATGGCCTTCATGGCCAACCCATCTTGGAAACAATCGCCGAGGTTATTGATCTGGAAACTCTCTATCCGGACATTGACTTCATCACCTTTGATGCCAAGCGTATGCCTATCACGGATATGCTTGCGGAGGGTTTGACTCAGGGAGAGTGGGTGGACTCGATTGCAGTGGATGTTTCGGCTGGAGCGCAAGCTCTCTATGTCGCATTGGATGTGAATTATTCCGCGAGTCAACAAGTGGAACAACTTCCAATGCTTCATGTAGTGAGTCCCGACCAGAGTGTGACCACAGGAGCGTATGGCATGTGCCATATCGATTCCCCGGCACCGGGGCAATATACGATTGTTATCGCTTGGATGCTTGACCCGATTTATTACCGGATTGGCACCGGTCCGCATATTTGGGACGTGTATCCTCTGGAAGATTACGACGCGGTGATGCGCTTTCTCGGTTACACCTGGATGCTTTTCCGCGGAACTCCAACGCCGTATTCAGACGAGGATTTCACACAACTTCAGCAAATGCTGGATGCAGGTGGGGGCTTGTGTCTATTTTATGATGGAGCGGATCCGATTGCCATGAAGCCCATTATACATGTCCAGAATTTTGCTTCTGAAGGAGCGATCATTCAGGTCAAAATTCCCGGCAAATTAACCTATGCGCTTCCGCAGCCTCAAGCGAGAACGCCGCTCGTCTGGCAAATTGCTCCGGGAAACGCAGACGCGGAATTATACTATGAAGGGGCGTTTCGCAGGCCGCTCAATTTTGTTGCCCGTGAATCCACCGGCAAGCTCGTCAATCGTTCGTGGGCGACGGTTCGTGATTTGAAACTTATCGACTTCGTACCCGGCAGGGGTTATCGGATTCGTGAAATCGGAACACTTCTGCCCGGAGAGGAAAGCTCATCTCTGGGGGGAGCTGTCCTGCCGTATCTCGCGGCTTGCCAGCGACTCGACGACATCTTTCGGCGGGAAGCCATCGAAGCCGGGATGACCGCCGACGAAGTGCAATCTTTCTTCACGAGATATACTTGGGCGTACCGAGTCATAGCCGATGTGTCCGCGGCAAAAGCTCCGGTGTGCGTCTATCGCATCGAAGGCGATGACTACGATGCTCTTTTACCAATGACGTCGGAGCCTGTCCCGGCAGAAGTGCGCCGGATACTCTGGGTTTATTCGATGCTCCCGGAAATCGCCGGTTCGAATCATGCCGTGCATCCACGTGCAGCCATTCCACAGGTTTCGCAGGCGGCGCATCGAGTTGGTATGCTGCATGAGTATGGTTTCATGCGCGAGACCTATGGAGGGGATGCGCTCGATGATTTGGATCAGTGGGGCTGGTATTTTTATGACCTGTCGCTCTATGATACATCGGATTGTGTAGAGTGGCCGGAAGAAATTATTTTCCACACTCAGGGAGCCAGTCCGCTTGCGCCGCGACTGATGCAAAATGTCAGTCAGGTTATCGGCATGTTCAGTTGTGGGATTCAGCCTGCGGCAGGTGAAGCGGAGGTGGTGCTGTCAGGTGATGATGATACCGCCAGCGACTATCCGGGTTCGCCGTTCCCTCCCGGCAGCTATCCCCCGGTGGTTGTGGCGAGACAGGAAGCAACAGGTGGACGGCTCGCAGGTCTGGCTGACCTGTATTTTCCGGCGGATGTAGGCGACAATGTGCAGTTCATGAACAACCTTTTCGAATGGATCGGTGAAGGTTCGACCGGCGAAGGCGCGGATATTGATATGCCTGTAGCGGTTGCCGAAACGACGCTGTTCGAAAATACGTCGGGAGAGACACATTTCTGCGTGATGAATATAGGCGATGCCCCGCTCGTGCTTCAAACGGATTTACTTGCGCTTTCGTGGGTGAGCGCAACAGGTCCTTCGGAAATTATTTTAGGGGGCGGCGAAGAAGCTGAGTATGTCTTGAACTGGTCCAGTGAATCGCTTGCGCCGGGCTATTATGAAACTCAGTGGAATTTTACCAGCAACGACGCGAATGAGCCGTCACTTACTTGGCCGGTGCGGCTGAGGGTTGTCACTCAATCTGTTATAGAGCCGCGCAATCAGAATCCGGTGGTTTCGGCATTTAGGCTGTCAGCTCCTTATCCGAATCCGTTTAACGCGAGCGTGGAAATTCCATTTGCGCTGACTCACAGCGGCACGGTTTTCGTTGACCTGTATAACGTACTGGGACAGCATGTGGAGCGTCTTCCGGAACAGGAATGGTCAGCGGGCACGCATCATCTTCAATTGGATTTTTCCGGCAGACCGGCGGGAGTCTATTTCCTTCGAGCTGAGTTCACCGGCAAAGTTCATTTGCAAAAGCTGATGTTGATAAGGTAATTCTTGTGCGAAAGAGGGACGCCGTTGCGGGTACATGTCTCCCGCGGCGGCGCTCCTTGGTACTATGGACACACAGACCCGATTTGCATTTGTGCAAATTTTTTTATTCTATAGATATAGAAATGCGGGAAGATTGTTTAGCAACATTAAAGTATACAGAAAGTTATGTCTATCATTGAAAAAGACCTTAAATTCTTAAAGGTAACTCGAGAGGATCAGCTCCCCAACTGGGCGAGTCGTGATATCGTTGTACGGTTTTTCCATGAGACAATGAAACCGTGGCATGACCGGCTCGAGGACATCGTCCATGGACTTGACTATGCTTTCTCCGATGCCAAGGGAGAAGGTGGTTTTCTGATGTTGGCAGGACAGAATCGTATTCTGGTTGGGGCATTACTTATGCTGAATACTGGAATGAAAGGCTATGTTCCTAAGAATTTGCTGCTTTTTGTTGCGGTAAATCCCAGCCAGCGCGGGTCGGGGCTTGGTACGAAAATTATCCAGAGCTCTATCGCGGAGTGCGAGGGGGATGTCAAACTGCATGTGGAATACGAGAATCCGGCAAAACATCTCTACGAGCGTTTGGGATTTACGAATAAATACGCTGAAATGAGATTTAAAAAATGAATCGAGTAAAGATAAATCCGGAAGTCTTGCAGCACAACATCGAGGTCATCGACCGCTGGATGAAAGAACACGGCGCCAAATGGACGCTTGTGACCAAGGTTCTGTGCGGGCATGTCGAAACGCTTCGTGTGCTGCAGAAATTGGGCGTGCGTTCTATGGGCGACTCGCGTCTCGATAATCTCAGGGCGATTGAACGCATCGTACCTGATTTCGAATCATGGTATCTGCGTCTGCCGCACTTATCAGCCATTGAGAAAATCGTGTCGCTGGCTGATGTTAGTTTGAACAGCGAGATAGCGATTATTAAGGCTTTGAATGCAGAGGCGAAACGGCAGGATAAAAAGCACCGCATTATTGTCATGATTGAGCTTGGCGATTTGCGTGAAGGGATTCTCCCGGGCACTCTGGTCAATTTTTACAAACAGATTTTTGAGCTGTCCAATATCGATGTCATAGGTATCGGCGCGAATCTTGGTTGCTTGTCCGGTTCCGTACCTAATGTTGATATGCTCATGCAGCTCATTCTTTACCGCGAATTGCTGGAGCTGAAGTTCAGCCAGAAGCTCCCGATGATATCAGCAGGTTCATCTTCGGTTCTTCCATTGTTATTGAAAGGTCAAGTCCCCCGGCAGATGAATCATTTTCGCATCGGTGAAGCCGTTTTTCTGGGCACGGATCTCGTCAATGGTGGAACCCTACCCGGTTTGAGGGATGACGCGATTTCTCTTGAAGCGGAAATCGTCGAAATTAAAGAGAAGAGCTTGATTCCTATGGGCGACACCAGCCAGATAACTCCTTTCGAGATGGACATCCGCGACGATAGCGAGAGTGCATCCGGTCGCCGGGGATACAGAGCTATCGTGGCTATCGGTCAGCTCGATACCGACGTGACAGGTTTGACACCTCTCAATCCAGCCCATCGAATCGCCGGGGCAAGCAGTGACGTCACGGTATTGAATATCGGCGATGATGACGCGGGGCTGCGAATCGGTGACACCATTCAATTCCGGGGCAACTACTCTGCGCTTTTACGGCTGATGATCGGGAAATACACTGAACGGGTAATTGAACCTTCTGTTGATCAGTTTGCCGCTGACCTTAGGGATACCAAGTCGACATCTATTCCGCCTGCCGTAAAATTATCCAAATAAACATGTCTGCACACTCCCAGCCTGTATGATTCCATCAATTAGAGGTTTCTGATTCATCCAGCAGCCATCCAGTGGGTCATATTCGGTGTTTATTATTGCGGCTCAAATGACACCCACAGCATTTTAAGATACGAAAAGAATTTTACAACGAAACTTCCCTTCCACTAAAACCACTCTATGCCCACTGGATTTTTCACACATCCCGCCTTCATCGAGCACAACCCCAGTTCCATGCATCCCGAAAGGCCTGAGCGTCTCATTGCTGTTGAAGATGCTGTAAGAAAAATCTCTCTTCAAAAGAAGCTCATCTTCCGTCAAGCGCCAAAGGCATCTCGCGCCGATCTCCTGCGAGTCCACGACGAGAAATTTATAGAGGAAATCTCTTCCTTTTGCCGCAACCAAGCTTATCTTCCGAGCATGGAGGCGGAAGTAAATGAAGCGACTCTTGAAGCTGCTTATCTTGCGGCTGGAGCCGGAATCGCTGCGACACAAGCTGTGATGGACGGCGAACTCACCAACGCCTTTTGTGCTGTTCGGCCTCCGGGACATCATGCGACGGCATCGCAGTCCATGGGATTCTGTCTCTTTAATAACATTGCTATTGCCGCAGCCTATCTGCTTGAAGAAACCAAAATCTCTCGAATTCTGATTGCCGACTGGGATTTGCATCATGGGAACGGGACGCAGGATATTTTCTACAACTCGCGTCGCGTTTTCTATTTCAGCACACACCAATGGGGAATCTATCCCGGCTCGGGAGCGGCTTCAGAAACAGGAACGGGTGAGGCACAGGGTTTTACACTGAATCGGCCACTCATGATGGGTGATGGCGACAAAGAAATCATTGCGGCCTTTGAAGAAGAATTGTTGCCCGCGATGGAAGAATTTCGTCCGGAGTTCGTGTTGATTTCAGCCGGTTTCGATGCTCACGAAGCGGATTCTCTTGGGAGCTTGCGCGTGACCGACGCGGGTTTCAGACGACTTTCTGAAATCGTTTGCGGGATAACCGACCATCATACCGGAGGGCGACTCGTCGCTTTCCTCGAAGGAGGATATAATCTGGGTGTTCTTGGACGTTGCGTTTGTGATATTTTAGATGTATTTTCATAAGTGTCACTCTAACGGTTCTTATGTGGAGGGAAATATTGAGCAAGGTTCGACGAGTTGCCGTTCTTTCGGGGGGAGGTTCTCGTGGTTGTTTTCAGGTCGGGTTTCTCCACGGTCTCTTCTATCAGCGACCCGAAGCCCATGATTTCCATTTTCATGGCTGGGTGGAAGTCTCGACAGGCGCGCTGCAGGCGTCGTGGATGGGGCATTGGCTGCCGGGAATTCCCAAAAACTTTGGGCTCCAGCAGAAAATTAGCGCTCAAAGTCTGAAAGCGATCTGGCTCGGCCTTGAAGGAGATTCCAGCATCTTCGAGTCTTGGCGCAACAATTTCTGGAGTTGGACGCTCCGAAAGATTGTCCCGAAGCTTTCGCCGGACATGAAGGATTTAGCGATGGCGGTTCTTCGGAGGAAATCGGCGGTTTATGATAATTCCCCGCTTCACGAGCTGCTCAAGGAACATCTGCAGAACGCCCACTGGCATCCCGGTACGACCTTTGTCGGCGTGACGGATTACCTTTCCGGAGACTATCAAGATATCGAACTAAAGGCGGGGGAAGCGATTACGAATATCCTTGCCAGTACGGCGATTCCCATCGTCTTTCCGGGAGTCAATGGTTTATTCGACGGCGGTGTGCGGAACATGACGCCGCTCAAAAAAGGCGTTAAGCTTCTCTTGTCGGAGGGGCAGGCACCGGATGAGGACTATGAGCTGTACGTAATTCTTACCGGCCCGCGAGGAGTTATCGCCACGGAAGAAAAATATGAGCATATCGTTGATATCGCCAAACGGACGTACGGCATTATCATGGATGAGATGTTAGTCGAAGATTTAAAGGAAGCCGCCCGAGTAAACCGGCTGGTTGACTTTTTGGATTCGATGCAGAAGATGAATCCTCATCTGGATGTCCCGGAAGAATATGCGAAGTATGTGAAACTGAAAATCTACCTGATTGAACCGCAACCGGATATGGTGCCGAAAGAATCAACGAAATTTCATCCTGATGAAATGCGTCATGGTATCGAATGCGGGGAACGAATCGCGAAGGATTTCATTCAGGAGCCCGGCGGATTTCTTTTCGCGTAAGGAAGCATGAAGGTGACTCATGAAACGGATAAAAGCGGCGTATGCAGTTAAAGAGGGCGACCGGATTTTGTGCGAACTCTGTCCTCGCTTCTGCAGGCTCGCCGAAGGACAAGAAGGTTTTTGCCGGGGACGGGAAGTTTCAGGCGGCGAACTCTATGTGACGAACTACGGACAGACTGTCTCGATGGGTGTGGACCCGATTGAGAAAAAACCGCTGTTTCATTTTCATCCGGGGAAGCCGATACTTTCGCTGGGACCGAATAGCTGCAATCTCTCCTGCAAGTTCTGTCAGAATGCGGACATCTCGCAGGGGCGCGTCGCGACGCACTATGTATCGCCGGATGATTTAACGAAATTGACTGAGCGCTACGATTCCATCGGCGTTGCTTTCACCTACAGCGAGCCGCTCATGTGGTATGAATACATCCGCGACTGTGCTCCTTTGGTACGCGAGAAAGGCGGAGTTGTCGTGTTGGTGACAAACGGTTATCTCTGCGAAGAGCCCTTGCGAGAACTCCTGCCGCACATAGATGCTCTGAATGTGGATTTGAAATCTTCGCAGGAAGACTTCTACCGGCGTCTTTGCGGAGGACATTTGGAAGATGTCTTGCGGACGATTCGTATCGGCGTCGAAATGGGACTCCATATCGAGGTGACGCATCTTGTTGTCACAGGTGAAAACGACAACGAGGAGAATATTCGCGCTATCCGGGATCTTATCGCAAATATCAACCCTCGGATTCCGCTGCACCTGTCTCGTTATTTTCCTCACTATAAATATAACGAGCCCGCAACGTCGGGAGAATTCCTTTTAAAAGCGCGCCGGATTTGCCAAGAGAAACTTCCCTTTGTTTATCTGGGGAATATCGCGCCCAACGGCGGAGAAGATACGCGCTGCCCGGTTTGCGACGAACTTATTATTTCGCGGCGAGGCTATACAACAGAGATTCACGCGCTTTCGGATGGCCGCTGCGGGAAATGCGGGGCCGATTTGGGAGTGGTTCAATAGCAAAAGGAATGCGACTTGAGTTTTGCAGAATGGGTTGAGGTCATTGACGGTTGGGTGTGGGGGTATTTTCTTATCTTCTTGCTCGTGGGAACCGGCCTTTTTCTCTCCTTTCGATTCCGACTGGTGCAACTGCGGCAGTTTTTTCATGGTTGGGGATTGATTTCAGGCAAATGGGATAATCCAAAAGATGCCGGTGAGATTACTCACTTTCAGGCGCTGTCAACCGCGCTTTCCGCTACGATTGGCACCGGGAATATCGCAGGAGTCGCGACAGCGATTACGTTGGGAGGAGCCGGCGCGGTTTTCTGGATGTGGGTAACCGCGGCGGTGGGCATGTGTACGAAGTTCACCTGTTGCCTACTTGGTCAGCTCTACCGCGAAATTGATGAGAACGGCGTTGTGGCGGGCGGCCCGATGTATTATCTCAAAAACGGATTAAACCTTCCGTGGTTGGGATGGCTGTTTGCTCTCTTTGCCACGATTGCCACCTTTGGCTGTGGGAATACAGTTCAGGCGAATTCCGTCGCAGCTCCACTCTATGATTATCTCGGCGTGCCTAAGCTTCTCATCGGAATTGTCTTGGCAATTCTTGTGGCATTTGTGATTATCGGCGGCGTCCGGCGGATTGCTCAGGTAGCAGAACGCATTGTTCCGCTGATGTGCCTGATTTACGTCGTATGCGCTGTCGCAATCATTATTATAAATTTGAGCGCTGTGCCGGAAGCATTCGCTGAGATTTTCCGGGGCGCTTTCGGAATCAAATCTGCCGCAGGCGGCGTGGTGGGCTACACGGTTATTCAATCAATGAGATGGGGTATTGCGCGCGGACTTTTCTCGAACGAATCGGGCTTAGGCTCAGCGGCGATCGCGCATGCCCCCGCAAAAACGAAAGAACCCGTGCGCGAGGGATTCGTTGCGATGTTGGGCCCTTTCATCGATACGCTGCTAATCTGTACGATGACCGCGCTTGTGATTATCATCAGCGGCCTTCACAAAACGACGGATTATACCGGCGCGTCCCTGTCGGCTTCGGCATTCGAGCAAACCCTGCCCGGTTTTGGAGCGCACGTCGTTGCTTTCGGACTTATCTTTTTCGCGTTTACGACCATTGTGGCTTGGAGCTATTATGGGGATCGAGCGGTGCTCTTTCTTTTCGGGCGTTATGGCAAGCAGGCGACTCACGTTTATCGATGGCTCTATGTGCTGGCGATTCCGGTCGGCGCGACGATTTCGCTTCCTCTGGTCTGGAATCTTTCGGATATCGGCAACGGTCTGATGGCGTTTCCCAATTTGGTCGCTCTCATCGGACTATCGAGTGTCGTCGCGGTTCGTTTGCGCGACTACGAAAAACGACGTCCAACGATGACACCCTACCGGAAGAGTTTTGGAGGATCCTTCATTAAAAGAAAACCTCTTGATCGCTAATGAAAGACGGCGGGGTATCTTGCCCGAGCCAGCAAAACTATAGCATGTTTCTAAGGACACGTTCAACATGAGGATTGTATGCGCATAAGCCAGCGGACAATTGGTACACTCAAACAGGTGCGGCGATTTGTCAGGCTTGTTATCGGATTTACTGTGCTTGTCATCGGACTTGCGCTGCTGATTCTCCCGGGCCCGGCGTTTATTGTCATCCCGGTGGGTTTGGCGATCCTCGCCACTGAACTTGTCTGGGCGAAGAAACTGCTGGACCGAGTCAAAAACGGAGCCGAAACCGTAGGACAACTTTTTGGCCGAAAGAAACATTCGGATAGTCAGGATTCTAATAAGAAAAACAGCGCGTTATGATAACAGGTAACTTGACAATTAGAAAGTGATTTGTTAAATTTGAAGTTTAGATTCAAACAGAATTCAGATGCGTCAGCGCCTATAGCTCAATTGGTAGAGCAACTGACTCTTAATCAGTAGGTTCGGGGTTCGAGTCCCCGTGGGCGTACTACTATAACAGCTTGTAGGTTAGATACTTACAAGCTGTTTTTATAGGGCAATTTTTCTGGTGCATTTACCGATTTCATTGATTAAGTTTTCTTTGCATCTGAATTTTACATTTGACTTTACTCTAACAGAGCTTTCATTTGTTGTTTAGAGTTTAGTGTTTCAGTAAATGTTAATAAACAATCGTTTAGTTCTTGACTTTTCTGGAAGATTCAGGCCAGAACACGATTAAAGTTTTCTTATATAGCAAACAGTTGCTGAATTGGTGCTAATGTCTCTGCATTCAAAACGATTTTTTTCGATTCTCTTACCGTTTGTACTGGTATTGGCATCCTGTCAAAACCAAAACGAGCTTCCCTATCGCTTTGAAGCGAATCAACAACAGGGTGTTATTCCAGGTGTCACGCGAGGTTATTCAATATGCAATCCCGGAGATCAGGACTGGGACTATATTTTGTTCTGGACAAATGGTTGGGACGCCCGCAAACAACGCGATCGGGCGTATATCGAACTTAAGGATGACAGCCTCCGCAATATCTGGCCAGTTCCTCACACAAAATGGCCTGTTGATATTGTGACATCCATGGACGTAACCGGGGATGGTCAGAATGAACTCTTATTGACCTTTTCTAATGACACACTCGCAGGCCTGAAAATCTATCGCTGGGAACATCCAAATCTTGAGTCTTTCTCGACACATATTTTTCATCGGAGCGATCCACGATGGAAAGATTATCCAAACTGGGATAGACAAATCGTTCCGATAATGACCGTCTCTGGCATTCTTGAAGACAGGCCAGCGCTTGTATTGAGGCTTCATAGTGTTTATGGAGGTATGCCTCGGGGGATTCTCTTGGTAGATCCAATTGAACAGCGTGAAATATGGGCTTATTTGCACGCATCTATTATCAACCAAATCGACAGTCTCGATGTCAACCACGACGGCAAACCGGAGTTTGTATTTAGCAGTTATGCGCCTAAGAATGGAATCGTATGGGAAGATACAAATGATAACAATGCTTATCTACAAATGATTAATCACGAGGGAAAGCGCATCTGGAGTATCGAGTGGCAGGATCATCATCCGAGAATCGAACACATTGTCTTTCCTGAGACAGAAGAGCAGCCGGCAAGCATTTTTGCTTACAAGTGTTCACAAAACCAGCCATCAAGACTTTATCGTGTCGATCCACAAACCGGTGATACACTTTCCAGTGTTCAGGTTTCGCCGGAGATTCATGCGCGCACGTTTATTCTTCCATGGCTGAGCGAAACGGATGACAAAAGGGAGATTTTGGTTGCTTCGGGACTGAAAGGTGCAGCTGTGTTCAACGAAGACTTAGAAGAAATCAGAATCTTTGAGAACTTCCCTAACAGACCGGAATTCCTGTATCTTTTCGGGACAAACGAACCGCTGATTGCCGCAAATACAGAAAGCAACGAATTCTGCCTCTATGATAAGAACTTAAATCGATTGGCAACTTTTCCTGAGAAAGGTGGATACCTTCAGCTTCAAAGGAGCCGTTTCACACAATGGCCGCACATTTGGATTTACACGGCAAAAGGCACATATCGGTTGACCCTTCTCAAACAACTCCATTTCCCATGGTGGCTAATCTGGACGCTCGCTGGAATAACAGTCGTTATCGTCATCTCCTTTCTCTTGTATCATTATCTCCAGCGCGTTGTTCAAAGAAAGAACGCGCTCCTGTCCGATCTAAGCGGCAAAGGTGGGATTTTATATTTCAACTCCAAGTGTCACTGCATCTATTTAAGCAACCAAAGCCGGCGTGTG